>NZ_JADKPQ010000021.1:0-124080 GCF_015350725.1 Flavobacterium sp. CSZ | reverse complement strand
GATAGCATTGAAACATTCGATAATAACATTCAATTTTAGACAAAATCGAAATATTTTTAACCAAAATCGAAAATGTATGTTTAAATAAGGTACTATCTTCGTTTGGTACCAAATTAAAGGAATAACAAACAATTTAACGAAGAAAAATCTAAAAAAACCTATTATTATTACAAATTAAATACACGTTTTTCTCTCAATATTCTTGTTTTACACAAGTATATTGATAGTTTTGCGTTTTATAAATAAACCCCAAATTTAACCTACAAACCTTATGAGAAAAACCATTTCTTATTTTTTGCCATTGGCATTATTCGCAGCTGTACTTTTTAGCTGCAGCGATGATGACTCAAAAGGCGACAATTACAACCCCAATTATCTGGCCGTCATTGATGCTACTGCTTTACCCAAAGAAAACAGACCAATGACCATGTTCCAAGACGATGAGAACTCGTCGAAAATGTATGACAACAAGGATCGTTTTTTCCGTGTTAATCAACCCATGCAAATCATCCAAAAAGGAAAAGATTCTGTACAGGTTTCTCTTTATTCTCCTGTTGGTCTGAGCGATGTAAAAGTCTATGCCAAAATAGCCAACTACGACAAGCGCTTTTTAATTTACGAATTTTCTAAAGTTCCTGCTTTTCACCGTTCTTTTCACCAGCTTCCCTTGGTCGAAGGTAAACACGATTATCAGTTAGAAAACGGTAAAACAGTTACAATTGATAAAATTGGCGGATTTTCTTCGGGAGCGATCGAATTTTCTGTAGAATCATCAGATCCTTTATTTGCCAAATTCAAGAAAATTAAATCGAATCGACTAGTACAATTCAGCACGCAGTACCACCTTAATAATCCTGCTGATGATCCTAATAAATATTTACCGATGAATCCTGTTTTGGCCAAAGAAGCCATTACAATGATCATCAATTTCTCGTATGCCATTAGTCATCCTTTGTATTATGATACATTCATGAATTTTGACCGATACAAAAGAGAACAGGCTGCAACAGCAGGAACCGCAACCGTTAATGGCGCATTGAACTGGCACGGAAACGCTGATGATGTAGACGGAGTTTACGATTATCTGACCAAAGCTCAAATCGAACAAGCGTATAATACCTATATAGACAGCAGAACTTTGAATATGGCCATGGTGGGCGGAGGTTCTGCCTGGGGCGGAGGTGCTTTGGCATCGCAATGGGAATCAGGTTATGTAACTGGACACTGGAATGGAGAAATGTCGGTTTGGTCACACGAATACTCACATCATAGTGGTTACAGCCACAGCAGTAATTTGGCCAATAGCGGCCAGGGCGGCGGTCAGCAGGAAATGTTAACCGATTTTTATAAATATCTGATTTCTTTAAACGATCTTCCGTTTACAGATCCGGATATTTTAAAAGGATATACGAAGACAGCTTATTTAAATGGTACTTACAAAAAACCTGTCTTTAAGATTAATCCGAAAAATCCATTTTTACTAAAATATAAAGGAGAAGGAAAATGGAACTAACCTACAAAACTATCATGAACAAAATACCATTTTTACTACTAGTACTTTGCCTTTTTACCAATTGCAGCAAAGATTCTAATGGCGATGATCCAACTACTTATAACTACTTCTACCCTACTGATGAGGCTTCGATAACAGCGGCTCAAATTGGGGACGGAACCGGAACTTTAGATCCTAAAGGAATCGCGATTGCCAACGAAAAATTATATGTTGCTAATGGCAATGTACTTGAGGTTTTCAACGCGGTAACTTTGGCACATATCAAAACCATTACCGAATATAAAAAAGGAACTACCACGACTGCGTTGACCGAAATTACTTCTGTTGCTGTTGATAAAGGCCGAATTTATATAGGAAGCCGTGAATCAAGACTTTTTGTAATAGATGAAAATACAAATGCCGGAATCAGCATTGTTGGAAACGGTCAATGGTGGCAAACTTTTGTACACGTTTTTGGTGTTGTGGTAAAAGACGGATTGGTTTTCGTGAAAGAAAAAGAAACTTCGATCAAAGTTTTTGAAACTTCTCAGATCACAACAACCAGCGAGTGGAATCTAAAACCTATTGCCAAACTGAATACATTAAACGGTTTTGATCAGGTATACTCATTAGATGTTGAAGCTGGAAATTTAGTAGTTGCCGGAAGAGATGCAAAAAGTTATTTGTATTATAATATTGCAGCAATAAAAACCAATGCTGCAAGTTCGCTTACTGAAGCTATAAAACCGATTACTTCTACCATAGTGGCTAAACCAATTGCAGTTAGTTTTACCCAGGATTGGGCTGTTACGTCTGAAAATGTTGGAAGCGTCAATTTTTTACGCCTTTATCCTAAAGCAGATTTTATGGCACGTAATTATAACGCAAGTGTAAATATTTCTGATGTTTTAGGACAAAATCCATTTGGTAGTATTGTAAGTGTGGCGCAACTTAACGATCGTATATTTTTATCGGATAATACCAATAAAAAAATAAGAATTCTTAAGCTTAATCAATCTGTGATTAAGGAACAGAATTAAAAAATTCCAATTTTTGAAATTCCAAATTTCAAAAAAGCTGAAATCTCAAATTCCTTCATTGGAATTTGGGATTTTTTTTATTTTGGAGTTTTACTTTTTTAGATTGGAATTTGGAATTTTAAAAATTTGGAATTTGCTACTAGATAAATCGTAACTTTTCATGCTTTTTTGATACCAATAACAAAAAAATCCATGACAACAGATATCATCGAATTAAATGATTTTATTGTTTTAATCGAACAATCCAATACCGATAAAACATTTGTTCAGCAATGTGAGATCGATGGCGATGCTGTGGGATTTGCTTTTTATGGTTCGGGGAATGTTGAACTGGAAATCAAACACAACGATCAAACCAAGTATTTAATGAATACGACCGGTTTGGCGATTTGCTTTTTTGGGAATCAAAAAGTAGCTTTCTCGCATAAAATAGAACCCGATAAACCTTTGCAGTCGATCAGTATTTTTACCAAACCCAAACACCTTCATTCTTTGCCTCAGGCAGAAAAAGAGATCTTCGAAAACTATCTTCCCGAATTACTAAATCCGAAAGAACATTTTGTAAAAGGCCCTTCTTTTTATATGACATTGGATATGCAACTGGCGGTTCAGAAAATCTTCAACACCACGTATACCGGCAATACAAGATTGCTGTTTTTAAAAAGTCAGGTCAATGAATTACTGGCCCATTTTTATGGACTTTTAGCAACTGGCCATAAAATTGACTTTTCGGAAATAGACAAAAATAAATTGTATAAAGCGAAAGAAATTGTGACCAACAGTTATTCAAAACCACCTTCGATTACGCAATTATCCCAAATGGTAGGCCTTAACAGTAACAAACTCAAAAAGAATTTTAAGGAGCTTTTTGGCGTTCCGGTTTTCAAATTTGTTCAGGAAGAACGATTGCATAAAGCCTATGAATTACTTCGCGAAAGTGAAAAAACAGTACAGGAATCGGCTTGGGAAGTAGGGTACGAAAGTTTAAGCTCGTTCTCGAATGCCTTTCATAAAAAATTCGGCATGCGTCCTAATGATGTTCGCCAACAATTCCTTTCAAACAAATCTTAATTCTTTTACGACAAATGATTCTTTTTTAATCTCAACATCTTTGTATCAGTAATCATCAAAAAAAAACTGATATGAAAAATACCACCATTTTAGTTCTGGGTTCCAACGGAAAAACAGGACGCAGAGTAGCCGAAAGATTAGAAAAAATCAAAAATGTCGAAATTCGTTTGGGTTCGCGAAACGATAAAATCCCTTTTGATTGGGAAAAACCGGAAACCTGGCAAAGAATTCTGGAAGATGTCGATGCGCTTTACATCACTTTTCAGCCTGATTTAGCTGTTCCTGCGGCAGCATATTCTATCGAAAATTTTACTCGTCTTGCCACAAAATCAGGCGTTCAGAAAATCATTTTATTATCTGGAAGGGGCGAAAAAGAAGCCCAGGTTTGTGAGGAAATCGTAAAAAAAAATGCCAAAAACTGGACGATTGTTCGTGCCAGCTGGTTCAATCAAAACTTTAGCGAAAGCTTTTTCCTCGATCCTGTTTTGGCTGGAATTGTAGCATTGCCAAGATCTGAAGCTTTAGAACCTTTTATAGATGCCGATGATGTTGCTGAGGTGGTTACGGCTTCTCTTCTGGATGACAAACATAACGGACAAACATACGAATTGACGGGTCCGAGATTGTTAACTTTTGAACAGGCCATAAACGAAATTGCCATTGCTTCGGGCAGAAACATCACTTTTCAGGGATTATCTTTAGCAGAATATATCGGGATGTTAAGAGAATATCAGGTTCCAGAAGATTATATTTGGTTGATCAACTATCTTTTCGAACAGGTGCTGGATGGTCGAAATTCGAGTATTACTTCTGATATCGAAAAAGTTCTGGGCAGAAAAGCAAAAGATTTTTCCGCTTACGCGAAAGAAACAGCGACAACTGGGATTTGGAATGTTTGATACTTTCTTTTGTTGTTTGTGAATGTTGGACTCGGATTTAAACGGATTTTTTGTCATTTTTTGTCACTTCGACCCGAGGGAGAAATCACACTCGTAACTCGCCAAAGATTGTCCTTTACTTTGCGGAATTTCTAGTGTGATTTCTCCCTAGGGTCGAAATGAAAACATTGGGAGGCTTCGACTCAGCTCAGCCTGACAATGGGAATAGATTAAAATCCATCCCTACACTATGTTTTGTTCCCATGGAACTCCCCCGAAAAAAATTCCGAGTAAATCCGTTTAATCCGCACAATCCGGGGGCCATTAAAAACTAAGTCACCACGATATTTTCATTCACAGCATAAACCAAAAAAAGACTGCCTTTTCAGACAGTCTTTATATTCTTAAAATACTAATGTATTAGATCTTTACTTCTTTTGCAGCATCTTTCGATTTTACTAACTGATTTACTCTCCAAATAAAAAATATGGAACAAAGTGTAATAATTGCAATTACGTATCCTAAAATATCATAATTTTCCAATGGAGCTGTTTTGGTTTTCTGATGCACGATATATCCGGCACAAACCGCTGCAATTCCGCCTGCAATTTGCTGCAGTGAGGAAGATATCGACATATAAGCGCCACGATCTTCTAATCCAGGAATAGCTGTATTTAGGGTTGTAGCAGGGATCATTCGGCTCATGATTCCCATAAACAAAATCATATTGATAACTACGATTTCCCATAGCGGAATAGGATTCAGGTTGGTATAAATCAAAATCATAATGATAGAGAGTACAGAACCCGCTGCAAACAATTTAAACTTACTTATTTTATCACTTAACTTCCCCACCAAAGGCATGATAAAAAGTACTGAAAGTCCGGTAAAGAAAAATACCATTGGCAATTCTAATTGGCTAATTTTAATATTGTTGACCAAAAACGCACTTCCAAAAGGCTGTAACATAAATCCTCCAACCGAAAGAAATGCAATAGAAGCAAATCCTATTTGGTATTGTTTATTGCTTAACGTATGCCAAAGATGCAAAAACGGACTTTTATCTGATTGTACTTCAAGGTGTTTGATAATAGGCTGCATTTGAGTAATGATAGCAATCAGAATCAGGACTCCTAAAACGGCGATCATGATAAATGCCGAATGCCATCCCCAGTTGTTGGCAAAATACAAACCAACGGGAATTCCCAGAATCTGACTGGTGGCAAAAGCCATTTGTATAAAGCCCATCACACGACCTCTTTGATGAATGACAAATAAATCGGTTACGATTGCCAATGATACAGAACCTATTACACCACCAAAAAGTCCAGTAACGATTCTTGCCATAAGCAGCATGATATAACTCGATGAAAGTGCGCAGAAAACGGTACCAATAATGAATCCTGTGTAAAAGAAAATCAGCAATTTTTTTCGGTCGAATTTATCTGCAAAACCTGCTGCTAATAATCCGGAGATTCCGGCACTAAATGCATAAGCAGAAACGGCAAAACCAAAGTTTGCAGTGGTCATATCGAGTGTTTTCATTAAGATATCTCCCAGCGGAGAAATGACCATAAAATCAAGAATTACAGTAAACTGCAAAAGTGCCAGAATGGCGATGATGATTTTTTGGTTAAAAGTAAAAGCGGGGCTGTCCCCTGATGTTTTTTCCATATAAACTGGTTATTTTTTATTCATTTAATTCCTGGCATTCATGACCAAATCCGTTGATCATACCAATGATTGTTTCGGGTTTTAGTACCGATGAAACAACGCGGAGAACACAATCGACATCTTCGTGATCGATACTCCATTGCTGTATATCCTGGTGTTCGTCGAGCGTTTTACGCAGCTGGCAAGCCGGATCTACAGTAGCAATATTTGTTTTAAAAACGTGTATTGTATTTAAATCTGTATCCATAATTTTTCATGGTGTTAAAGCTTTTATGGTTCGGCTAAAAGCTTCTTTCATAATTTCTCTGGTAAGTTTAAATGGCCTTCCTCCCATACTCTTACCCTCAGTATGCATGTTCAACAGCGTGTATAATGGTCCGTAGGCGACAGACCAAAAAGCTTCAAATGTCATGGGAACCAGTTCTCTATTACGGAGTCCGTTATCCATAAACTCAGTCATAATCTTTCTAAAATCTGCAAACTCTTTAATAGAATCCAGAATGATTTCTGAGTGAGGTGAATGTTTGATGATTTCAAAGAAAGCAACTTCCTTGGGGTATTTCATGGTAAACGCCGCGCGGTTTTCCCATTGCTTCCATAATCCTTCTTCAAACGACATTTCAGGTGAAAAATTCTTTACCGTGCTGGTAAAATATTCTAATGCTGTTATAGCACCTATTTTTTGTATTAAATCATCTTTGTCTTTGTAGTATATATATAAAGTCCCAACAGAAATCGAACAGGCTTTCGCCAGTTTATTCATGCTGAAACCCTGAAATCCGTCGCGTACGATTTGATCAATTGCAGTTGCAATAACCAGCTTCTCTTTGTCAACATCCCGAATTCTCATGATATTTTTTTGACAAAGATAAAACAATAAATGAATGAACATTCTTTTATTAATTATTTTTTTTAATTTATTTTTTCGAACTTACTTCGGTCTTATTTTGCCACTCCCGATAGCTATCGGGATAAAAGGATTTAAATGATTATGATGTAAAAACATAGCAAAGGACTTCAACCGTTTGGACATAAGATATTTTAAAAATAAATTATTACAGTACGTTATTTACGATATGTTAATTACAGTACGTTCCCCGTGGTTGAAACCACGGGCAATGTTGAAATACGGTAAGTTAAAATTTCAAGAAAGTATATCGCCAAATTTTCATTTCGACGGAGGAGGGCAATTGAGTATGCATTTATCTTTGTTCAGGATTTTAGTAATCTTGTCATCCTGACGCAGGAAAAATCACACTATCCCGAAGCTTCGGGACGTAAAGAAAATCATCAATCTTTGCCGATTTTCGAGTCTGATTTCTCCTTCGGTCGAGATAACAAAATAAACGAAAATAGTATTATAAAAATGAGCCCCGATAGAAGTGGAAATCCTTTTAGGGCGGGGTTCGCCACAAAAGATTAGAACGGATTGCTTCGCCAGTTCGCTCTTTCAGGCTCGGGTGCGGGAAATAGCTCCTAAAAAAATTATAAATCAAATTCCTTTTTTCAAGATATAAGTTAGAAATACACCTAAAATAAAAAATACTTTTTAATGCTTTTAATCAGTGGCTATAAAAAATAACAGACTTTATTCCATAAAAAAACTCCTGCTCAGATGAACAGGAGTTTCAAAAACAAATCTAATTTCAATTTCTAATCTAATTCTAATATTTAATTTATGCTAAACCACGTGTTAACCAGCCTCTTTTGTTGGCTGTAACGATGGCGTATGGTGTAATCCAGAATAAGCTAAAGGTGTAAAAAACACTGTATGAATAGGCCCAAAGCGAATCGGAAAAATTATATCTTTTAGCGTAAAATAAAACCGGGAAGCTCGATACGATTAAGATTCCTAATAGTGTTGAACTTAAAAACAATAACGGATGAATGGCAATAAAAAAGAACATGAAAAGCATAAACGGATACGCCATAACAATTCTTAAAGCCTGGTTGAGCCATAAAAGTCTTGAACCAAATTTAGATTCTTTTCTAAAATCGGTGAAAACATATTTGGCCATTGCGATGTTTTCACGCACATTACTTCTGCTCCATCTGATAAACATTTTGTACAATCCCGTGTATTCTTCAGGAACGTTGGTTAGTACATAGGCATTTCTCTGAAACAATACTTGCTGTCCTTGTTTTAGGATCATATTAGTCATGGCGCGATCTTCACCAATATCTGATGGTTGTCCCATAAAAGTCTGGTTGATCCATTCGTCAAGACAGGCAAAAACGGCTGTTTTACGATATGCCGCAGCTGCTCCCGGAGTACAAAGTACAGAACCCAACTGACTTTCGGCAGAACGCATGAATTCAAAACTCATTACGAAACTCACGTTAAGCATTTTTGGTAAAATTGCTTTTTTGCTGTTTAGAACATGAACGTTACCTGCCACTGCTCCACATTTTTCGTTTACCACAAACGGGCTCACTAAATTACGAAGGGTATCTTTTTTCACGATCGAATCACTATCTACCGTTACAAAAATTTCTCCGGTTCCTAATTCAAATCCGCGGTATAAGGCGTGACGTTTTCCTGCGTTTGCCGGTTGCTGAAAAATTGTTAAACGATCTCCTAATTTTATTTTGGCTTGTTGCATCCAGTACCAGGTATCATCTTTACTTCCGTCATCTACGGCTAGTATTTCAAGTTTATGTGCCGGGAAATCACTGTCGGCTAAACTTAATAAAGTATCCCAAACCAGTTTTCCTTCGTTATACGCAGGAACGATTACAGTAACGGTTGGCAACATTTCATCCGAAACGGATTCGATTGGCTTGTATTTAAAAAACAAGTATAAATTGTACAGGAAAACTCCTGTCTGAAAGAAAAATAATAATCCGGCAACAATCAGGAATGGTAATCCCCAGGAAGAGTTTAATCGCTCAATTTGAAACTGATCGAAGTCGTCCTGCAAATGATATACAGAATACGCTCCCACAAACATTAAGATAAAAGTACTCACTAGCACAAATAACCCAAACTTACTTTTGGTGCGCTCGCTTACTTTTTTTGTTGCTGCATTTGAATTGTTAATACGAAAAATGGAACTGTTTAAAGCTTGTTCGTTGTTAAGATCCGGGTTCGAGGTATAAAATCGTTCTGTTGTTAAGGTTTCACTTTTCATATGACACTACTTTTGATTTGCTTTATATGGCTTTTATTTTATTTACTTTCCTCCCGATTCGTTATTTTCATTTATCGACAGGAATTTACATTATCCCATTTTGCAAGCGTTGTGCCATTATCAGTTTTTACTGGTTTTGAGTTGTTTAGGTGTTTTCATTGCTTTTGACGTGTGTAATTATTATACGGTTTTAGGATACAGTATACAGTTTTACAGCGGTTTTGGGAGGTTTTTTGAGTTGAGGTTTTGTGATCTTTGAAGATGACGAAGTTTAATAAAACGCTTTTTGGAATTTATTATTGTTATGCTGAGAGAAGTCGGAATTTTTGAATTTTAAAAATTTTGGATTTTAATTTTCAGGAACTCTTTCCTGCTGTCCGATTCTAATTCCGACACGGGTAGTAGCGAAATTGATGTTTTTTTAATTAGAAAACAGATCATTTCCCAATTAAAATTAGCTCTTCCTAATTTATTGAAAAATAAACCGCAATTTCTAAATTCCTTTGTATCTCTCATATGACATCATCATCGCATATCGCAATATGCGATGTTAAATACAAACAACTTAATTACTCCTCATACATCTCCATCCACAACCTGGTCTCCTCCAAATCCAGTTCTTTCTCAATCTTCCTGAAAATCTCTTCATTGACAGAACCGGATTTATGCATCGATTCTAGTTTTGCGCGTTCTACGTTTAGGAGATCGATTTGAAGTTTGGTGAAGTCGTTGAAGATCTCGCCGCCCATTAGATTTCCTTTTCCAAAGAAGTTGGCCGGGAGTTCGGTTTTTTGGAGGCGATTGAATTTTACTTCATACTTGCTCTTTATGTTATGAAGTAAGTCGTCGTTGAGTAACGAGAAATTATCTTCGATGTGGGTAATGGTTTGCGAAACAATTACGTTTCTTATTTCGTATTCTTCGGCCAGGATCGAATATTTTTCTATTTTTAGTTTTTTGATTAACCATGGTAATGTCAATCCCTGAATGACCAAAGTCGAAAGAATTACGCAAAATACGAGGTAAATGATGAGGTTTCGTAACGGAAAAGCCTCTGTTTCGTTCATCATTAGCGGAAGCGCCAGAGCCGCAGCCATCGACACTACGCCACGCATTCCGGACCAGCCGAAAACAATCATGTTTCGGAAATCGAATTCTTCCTGCAAACGGATTTTTTTACTGATATATCTTGGCAGTAAAGTCGCGGGAATCACCCATAAAAAACGCACCAGAATCACGACAATACTTACCGAAGCGCCCCAAATAAACAAAGACCAACCCGAGTAATCCCCAATTCCTTCGATAATTTGTCGCAACTGCAATCCGATTAAGATAAAGATCAATCCGTTTAGGATATTGGTCAGAACACTCCAGATGGTTCCCGTCATGATTCGGCTTTCGTGGGTGAAAATCGTTCCTGACCTTGCCGAAAGAAAAAGTCCGGTTGCCACTACGGCCAAAACTCCCGAAGCTTCAAAATGTTCGGCAATTAAGTACGAAGCAAAAGGCGTTAGTAAAGTTAAGGTCGCTTCAATCACCTCATCGCAGACAAACTTTTTATGAATAAAACTCATGATATATCCTACTCCTAAACCAATGGCGATTCCTAAAACCGACATGATAACAAAGTTCAGTCCGGCTTGCCAGAGGACAAAATTTCCTGCGGTAATGGCAGTCAAAGCATATTTGTAAGCGACCAGACCACTGGCATCATTTACCAGACTTTCGCCTTCGAGAATCGCAATTAACCTTGGGTGCAACCCCAAACCTTTTGTAATAGAAGTTGCCGAAACCGCATCAGGCGGCGAAACAATCGCGCCCAGTAAAAAAGCTAACGGCCAGGAGATATCATCTATCAGCATATGTGCGGCAACAGCTACGGCCACGGTGGTAAAAAGTACCAAACCTACAGCGGCCAAAGTAATTGGTCTTATAGTCTGTTTAAAATCTGACCAGCTGGTATACCACGCCGCGTGATATAAAAGTGGCGGCAAGAAGACAATAAATACCACTTCGGGACTTAACGCAATAACCGGAAGCCCCGGAATTACACTAATAATGACTCCGCAAAGCACCAGCACAATCGGAATGGGGAAATTGTACTTTTTACTGATAAGGCTCAAAAAAGCAACCCCGAAAAGTAACATGATAATTACTGTAATATTTTCCATTTTATGATTGTTTTTGTAATTCTGGTATTTAGAGTACGAATATAATAGTTTTTAAACTTTCTTGTAGCTATGCTTTTTATGTGTTCTTTTTTTTGACACTGATTAAAAGTATTAAAAAAGATTTGAAGTAAATGTTTTAACACAAAGTAACCAAGATCATTGTCATTCACAAGGGATGACAAAAATCAGCATAATCGTTGAACGCAAATATTAGGCAAAGTGCTGATGTTCTCATTCGAAAACGACAAACTAGACAAAAATACTATTATAAAAACAATTGCCCTAGCCCCGATAGAAGTGGAAATCCTTTTGTGGTGGGGTTCGCCAGTTCGCACTTTCAGGCTCGGGTGCGGGATTAGCTCCTAAAGAAACTTAGTTTTATCATTTTACCCAAAAATCATAATCATTCTAATCCTTTTAATCATTGGCAAAAAAAATTACACACATAACACAATTAAACTCAAGCCCGCAAAACCTCTTTTAACCAAATTTTATCATACTTTCCATCATAAATAGCCTAAAAAAAATTACATTTGACCCTTAAATTCATTGCCTTACATTATGATTCAGAAAAGAAATTTTATTGGTTTACTGACCTTATTAGCCGTCTTTTTTTACGCGCCGTTAACCTATTCACAAACCAAAGCAGCTACAACTGAAACTGCACCGGTTAAAGCTGATACTACTCCGCCTAAAACCCAAACCAAATCAAAACTTTTTGAAGAAAGTGCTACCGACAGCGATTATTTGATGGCTATCGAAAAAGCGGGTGAGGTTTTGGAATCTGCTCATAATGACACTGAGTTTGATGGAAACAGCCATCATTTGTTTGGAGAAATTAAACGAACGCAAGGCAAACTCGATCTTATTCTGGCGAGTTTAAAAGGGGCGAATCCTAATGTGCGCAACCAGCAAATGTATCGTATTGTCCTGAAAGAAATCGAACAGGAACTGGATGAACAAAACACGGCCATTAATTCCCGAAATCTGGAGCTTGAAAAAATCAAAGGCAGGGTAATTGAGCTGCGCAAGGACAAAACCCTAATGGGTCTTTTGACAGATACCATTAAACGCAAACAATTTAAAAAAGAATTTGCCAACCTAAAAAACAGATACCTGAGTACGGACAGTTTAATGACCAAAAATCAGGGGATTTTAAATACAAATAAAAGACTAACCGTAGAACGAAAAATTGCCGTTTCGAATGCTTTAATTACTGTAGAAAGTAAACTAGAACAGTCCGGAATAAGCATGCTGAAAAAAGAATATCCGGCTTTATGGAGCACCAGCGATTCTACGGCTAAAAAAATAGTCGGAAAAAATATCAAGGCCAAAATCATCATCGAGGAAAATGTGGCTTCCTACTATTTGAGTTATAAAGCAGGCGCATTAATCTTTTTGGTGTTATTAATGGGATTATTGGGCTGGTACATTTTACGCAATTTAAAATACCTTAAAAATAATGGTCATGAAGAACATTTATCTGAGTTTAACTTTAAATATTTAAATCGCGGCATTATCGTTCCGGTAGCTGTAGTGGGCCTTAACATTGCCGTGGTGAGTAATTTATATGCTCCGGCGATGTTTATAGAACTGATTCAGCTGGCTCTTTTGGGACTTATTACTCTACTGTTCAAAAATAATTGGTCAAAAGTGGCGATGCGCAACTGGCTGCTTCTTTTAGTTTTATTTTTTGTATTGTGTTTCCTTGACTTATTTATTGCCGTTGGTTTTATACAACGCTGCGCCTTTATTATCATCAATATTTTGGGCGTTCGTTATGGATTTGTTCAGATTAAAACCCTGAAAGACCAGCTTTACTACAAAGGTTTTTTTAAATGGGCTACGATCATTTTTATTGGTCTGAATGTTCTGGCGATTCTTAATAATCTCTTCGGAAGGGTGTCGCTGGCCAACATGTTAAGTATAACTGCTTTTATATCGCTTACACAAATTGTTGCCTTAAGCGTTCTTTTAAAAATAATTTTAGAGATTATTCTTTTACAAATTTATACCACTCGTGTAAAGCGCGGTATCGAAAAGATTTTTGATTACGAAAGCCTGTCTGAAACACTCAAAAAACCTTTCATCATCGTAATTAGTTATATGTGGATTGTGGTAATCGCCGCCAATTTAAACATATGGGAATCTTTGCGTACCAGTTTAAATTCATTATTAAGTCATCCTAATACCATAGGAAGCATCACTTTTACGTTAGGAAACATCGTTCTGTTTTTTATCATTATCTGGCTTGCGCATTTATTACAGAATTATGTGGCATATTTCTTTGGTGAAGTTGATGATGAAAACGAAGAAAACATCAACAAAAAACAACATTCTAAATTACTGATCACAAGATTGGTGGTTTTAATTTGTGGTTACCTTTTGGCCGTTGCCGCATCCGGAATGCCATTGGATAAACTAAGCATTTTATTAGGAGCGTTGGGTGTTGGTGTTGGACTTGGTCTTCAGAGTGTGGTGAACAATTTCGTTTCGGGTATTATCCTGATTTTTGATAAACCGATACAAATTGGGGACGTAATCAATATTGCTTCAGAATCTGGTCGTGTAAAATCGATGGGATTGCGTACGACGAAAATCAACTCGGCAAACGGTGCCGAAATCATTATACCAAATGGTAATTTATTATCGCAAAACATTACCAACTGGACCTATACAGACAATTATAAACTGGTAGAAACTGCTGTAGAAGTTAGCGGAGATATCATGCCCGACGAGATTAATACCTTAATCTTAGAATCTCTTGAAAGCATGGATTTAGTCAATAACACTAAACCTCCACAAATCTATTACACTGCAATTGCCGATGGAAAATTCAAACTGCAAATAAAATTCTGGTGCAGTATTTACCGTACCGAAGAAACCATTAGTAGTGCGCGTCAGGTACTTTTTAGTAATTTTAAAGCGAAGGGTTTAACCTTATCAACATAAAAAAATATTAGATTATATCTTAAAATCCGTCAAATCAAGTTTTGGCGGATTTTTTTTTGAAGTTGATTTCAGAAATAAAAAAGACATTAACAATTGTTCTAGAAAGCGAAACCAATTTTTTATTTTTAAAATTCATTAAAAAAGAACCCTTTAAAAAACTCTAAACCGTTAATTTTAAAAACAATAACTCCAAATTACAAATTATTGAATTAGAATCTAAAGCGTTAAATTTATCCGTATATTACTGATTAATAGTAATAAAATTAGTTCTATCTTAGCAGAATCAAATCGATTTTGAATTAAATATCAACTTTAATAAAGAGAAAATCAATTCAAAACAGATACAATTAGGAAATCTAAAGGCGAATTTAATTGCTAAAAAAGTAAAAAATTTATAATACTCAAAATGATTAAACAGAATTACAATTTATTGCTGGCAGATGACGATGAAGATGATTGCGATTTTTTTAAAGAAGTACTGGATGAATTATCGCTTCCCGTATCTCTTGTGACTGTTAATGATGGCGTACAGCTTATGGATTTTTTAGCAGATCATTCCGGAGACAATTTACCGGACCTGCTTTTTCTGGATCTTAATATGCCCCGCAAAAATGGTTCTGAATGCCTGAAAGAAATAAAAGAAAGCGAAGCACTCAAAAACCTTCCTGTTATTATTTTTTCGACTTCGCTCGACAATGAGATTGTTGACCTGATGTATGCAAAAGGGGCAACGTATTATATTCGTAAACCGGGCGAATTTTCTAAATTAAAAAAAGTAATCGAAAATGCTCTTACAGCAGTATCCGAAAATAATTTTAAGCAACCTATAAGAGCGCAATTTATCCTCCAACCCTAATTCGTTTCCAGAATGAGCTTTACAGATCATAAACATTATTTTCTATCCGATGGTGGCGAAATGGGCAAATTGATACGCTCAAAAGATTGGAGTAAAACACCTTTAGGCGATCCTGACAACTGGCCTCAAAGTCTTAAAACCATTGTTGCCCTAATGCTCAACAACCCCTTTGGAATGTTAGTGGTATGGGGTAACGATTATACGCAAATATACAACGATACTTACAGCCAGATTCTGGGTTCCAAACATCCTAAAGCCTTAGGAATTAGTTCTCAAATTACATTTTCAGAAGTTTGGGATATCCTTGCTCCTATGTTTCATGATGTTATGAAAGGAAGCTCAGTGAGTTTTCCGGATTTTAAATTAACATTAGACCGAAATGGATATGATGAGGATTGTTATTTCGATTTCTCGTACAGCCACATAAAAAAAGAAGATGGCGTAGTTGGCGGGCTTTTGGTTACGGTGATCGAAACCACAGAAAAAGTGCGGGCAACTGCAGCGCTAAAAGAAAGTAATCTAAGATTTAGAAATAACATCATGCAGGCTCCTGTGGCGATGTGCGTTATGAGAGGAAAAGATCATGTTGTAGAAATTGCCAACGATCAAATGATTCAGTTATGGGGAGTCGAAGCCAGCGAAATTCTTAATAAACCCGTTTTTGATGCTTTACCGGAAACAAGAAATCAATATCTTGAAGATGTACTCAATAATGTATACAAAACCGGTATAAAGTTTGTTGCCAACGAACAGCTGGTTAAGCTGCCTCGTAACGGTAAAATAGAAGATACGTATTTAAATTTTGTTTACGAAGCCCTGAGAGAAACTGATGGTACTATTTCAGGAGTGGTAGGAATTGCTATAGAAGTAACTTCACAGGTACTTTCGCGTTCGAAAGTGGTAGAAAGTGAGCAAAAAGTAAGAGAGTTGGTCGAAAATGCGCCTTTCCCGATTGCATTGTATGCCGGAAAGGAAATGATCGTTGAACTGGCCAATGATTCTATTATAAAAATATGGGGAAAAGGTAATGATGTTATCGGAAAATCATTCAAAGATGTCGTTCCGGAGCTCGATAACCAATTGGTTTTTGAGCAAATTAGTGAAGTCTTAAACAGCGGAAAATCTTTTCATACCCAAAATACGCCTCTTGATCTTACTGTTAATGGAAAATTAGGCACGTATTATTTTAATTACAGCCTAACTCCAATATATGACATAAACGGTAATATATATGGTGTAATGAATACAGGAGTCGATTTGACTGATCTGAATTTAGCCAAGAAAAAAATAGAGGAAAGCGAACAGAATTTGCGCAGTATGGTATCGCAATCTCCCATTGGTATTTGCGTATTGGATGCAGAAACTTTAATAACGGAAATCGTAAATGACAGTTTTATTGAAGTTGCAGGAAAAAAATATGAGGAAATTGCAGGAAAAAACTATTGGGATGCTTTTGCCGAGGTACGATCTGCTTACGAAGTTCCGCTGCAAAGAGTAATCTCCGAAGGAAATCCGTTTTATGCTAATGAGGTCGAAATGCCGCTCATCAGACACGGAAAAAAAGAAACAATTTATGTGACTTTTGTTTATGCTCCGCTAAAAAATATAGAAGGAAAAGTAACCAAAATTGCTATTTGGGTGCTGGACAATACACCGCAGGTAAATGCAAGACGAAAAATTGAGGAGGCCGATAAACGTTTCAGAAACACAGTGAAACAAGCTCCTGTTGGAATTACTATTTTGCGTGGACCTAACCATGTAGCAGAAATGGCCAATGAAGCTTATTTAAAATTGGTAGGCAGAGAAGAAAGTACCTTTATTGGTAAACCTTTGTTCGATTCTTTGCCTGAAGTAAGAGGAACAGTTGGCGAACTTTTGGATACTGTTTACTCCACCGGTGTTGCGTATCACGGAAACGAATTGCCTGTACCCATAAATAGATTTGGAAATCCGGAAATCTTCTATTTTGATTTCTTATACCATCCTTTAAAAGAAGAAAATGGAGAAATTTCAGGTATTATTGTCACCGTAACTGAAGTTACTGAAAAAGTGGAAGCCAGAAAGAAAACAGAACTCAACGAAGAAAGGCTTAATATTATAGTCGAAGCGAGTGAATTGGGTACCTGGGAATTGTATGTAAAGGCAAAAGATCTTCAATATTCTAACCGATATCTGGAAATTGTTACAGGTTATAAAGATGCAGAACATTTAACGCATGCCCAGCTTCTTAGCCATGTTCATCCTGATGACCTGCACATTCGCGAAAAAGCCTTTAAAGAAGCAATTTCTTTAGGAAACATTCATTATGAGGCCAGGGTAATATGGGACGATCAGTCGATTCATTGGGTCGAAGCCAAAGGAAAAGTATTTTACGATTCAGAAAACAATCCTGAAAGATTGTTAGGAACTGTAAGAGATATTACCGACGAAAAAAATCACCAGCAGGAACTTGAAGCAAGCGAAAAAAGATTCCGTAAACTAGTGATGGAATCTCCTGTTCCTAAAGCGATTCTAAAAGGCAAAGACATGGTGATTGAAATGGTCAATGCTGCCATGTTAAAAAATATATGGAGAAAAAATGAAAGTGATGTTCAGGGTAAAAGTATACTAGAAGTATTCCCGGAGCTTAAAAAACAAAAATATGCCAGACTTTTAAATGAAGTCTACAGTACCGGAAACGTACATTCAGAATCTGAATCTTTATTTTATATCATGATCAATAGTATCGAGCATAAAATGTATATTGATTTTGAATTTGCACCTCAACGTGAGTTAGACGATACTATTTCAGGAATAAAAATCACCATGATTGATGTTACCGAAAAAGTAGAAGCAAGAAAAAAAATAGAAGAAAGCGAAAAAAGATTTCGTTCCCTGACCGAAAGTATTCCGCAGCTTATTTGGGAAACAGACGATAAAGGCAATGCATTGTTTACCTCAGGCAAATGGTTCGAATATACTGGAGTAGTTCCTAACGGCGAAGCAGCTTGGAAAGCCATGATTCATCCTGACGATTTTGATGAAAACTCCAGAATATGGAACAAAAGCCTGACAACCGGCACAATATACAAAGCCGATGTGAGGGTTTTAAGAAAAGACGGAACCTATAGATGGCATTCTGTTATTGGTGAACCCGTTTTGAATAAAGACAATAAAATCATTAAATGGGTAGGTGCTTTTACCGATATCCAGACAGAAAAAGCTTTTACCCAGGAATTAGAGAAACAGGTTACAGCACGTACCAAAGAACTGGAGCAAAAAAATGTAGAGCTGGAGCAAATGAACAAAGAGCTTCAGTCGTTTGCTTATATTTCGAGCCATGATTTGCAGGAACCGCTGCGAAAAATTCAAACTTTTGCAACGCAGATTATCGAGAAAGAATCTGAGAATTTATCAGATTCCGGAAAAGATAAATTTCAGCGCATGCAAAATGCAGCACAGCGCATGCAAACGCTTATCAATGATCTGCTCTCTTACTCTAGAACGAATATTCAGGAAAGAAAATTTGAAAAAATTAATCTTTCTAAAATTATCGATGAGGTAAAAGAAGACCTGAAGGAAGAACTGGAGCAAAAAGGAGCCATAATAGAAATTGACAATACCTGCGAAGCGAGTATTATTCCGTTTCAGTTCAGACAATTATTGTATAATCTGGCTAGTAATTCACTAAAATTTGCCAATCCGGATATTCCTACTATCATAAAAATAAACTGTGAATTTACCAAAGGCGAAAATTTAAATAATGAGTCTTTGGCTAAAGAAGCAAATTATTGCCACATTAGTATATCTGATAACGGTATTGGTTTTGAACCACAGTACAGCAAAAAGATATTCGAAGTTTTTCAGCGTTTACACGGAAAACTCGAATACACCGGAACAGGAATTGGACTTGCGATCGTGAAAAAAATTGTAGAAAACCACAACGGAACGATTACCGCAAAAGGCGAAAAAAATAAGGGAGCTACTTTTGATATTTATATCCCGGTAGTTTAAGTTTAAATCTAAAACAATAAAAAACGGAAATAACTTTTAGAAAGTCATTTCCGTTTTCGTTTTTAATCCGTTTAAGGAATTAAAAAATTTACTTCTGATTGATTATCTTGTATAAACAGTAATAATACCAGTAGTTTTGTTTTTAATTTTCAACTCTTTATTAGTAAGATTCATGATATCACTAGTTGAACTTAAAGCACCAATAGTAAGCGTTAAATCATTATGAGATCTTACGTAAGTTCCTGTAGTTTCTACTAAGGCACAATCACTTCCATCATAATCCCCAATAACTGCTGTATTACTTAATCTTAGATCTAAATAATCTCTACTGCATCCAGCTTGGTTTTGTGGAGCATCAAATAAGACCTCTTTCCCATCAACAATTGATCCTGTTTGGCTTAAATTGTATTTACCTTGGATAGGAACGATTGTTTCCCCATCATTGTCATCGCTGCTACAAGATGCTGCAAATAAACCGATGCTCAATAATAATCCGAATAATATTCTTTTAGTTTTCATGTTTGATTTCTTTAAAATTATTTTATGCTAAATTAGTTTTAAAGTCCTCCAACCATGTTCTATAATTTTCGGTTTGATTTACATAATTTCATTTCAGTTTAAAGAATTTATTTACGGGATATTATTTTCGAAACAAATACAGCAGTATTTATCTTATAAAAACATCATACAAACTATTTTTAACGATACATATATAGCTAATTATCTTTACTATGTACTACTCACAAGATTTACCTTTTAAATATCTTTTAAAAATATATTGACTAACTGGTCGCAGCGATTTTTTACATTCCGGATGTCTTCCATTTCCATTATCATTAAAAAAATCTATTCCGTTAGACGTTTTGGCATACCAAACAAAAGCCTCTCCATTTTTCTTAAAACAAGTAGTTGTATCACAAGCATTCAACTTTTTAAAATCAAGAAGATTTTTATCTAATGGGATAATGTCATTTGTGTTTCCATTTTCTGAAGAACAATCTACTACTTCATAATGATCTTGTGACCACTGCATACAATGATTCTTAAAAAAGGCAAAATAGATTACTGCACTAATTAACCCAAAAACAAATACAGTAGCAATTACAGTATTTTTTAATCTATTTAGAAAATTGTGTAAAACTTTTTCTTTAATTTTTTTAAATAAGCTCAATCGCTGTTGCTCTGGGATGTCAGGTGTTATTTCAGAATTACCGAATGTTTTTCCTTTTTCTCCTTCATCCAAATTTGCTGTCTGCGTTGTAAAACTTCCTTTTTCTATTCCTTTTTCTCTTTCCTTTTCATCCAAAAAACCCCCTAAATCTCCTGAACTTTCACTTTGTCTTCTTGGTTGATTTTCTAAGATTATGTCATCATCACTTTTAATTTGATCGGGGTATAAATTGTGAATTCTAAATTTATTAAAAGGTCGTGATTCAAAACCTACTAAAATTGCAGCCATATCTACTACTTCAATACTTAATGGTTCTGTCTCTCCTTTTAAAAAAGTTTCAATTGGTCTAAATTCATTACTATGCTTTTTAAAATTATTTTTTGCATTAATATCAAAAGGAAATCCAAGTAAAGAATTAAAAACAATCAAATCATCAGAACGCATATTTTGTGTTTCAAATAACTCCCAACACAAAGTGCGGAGTTTTCCTCTAGTAGGAGAATTCAAAAAATTAAAATTCACCCCATTTTTAACTTCTTCATATTTTTTTCTAACAGCTTTTTTATAATAATCTTCTACAGTATTGTTACACATAGGCATATTTTTTTTTTTGGAATTTCAAGGAATTTCAAGGACATCAAAGGAAGACTAAGGATTGTAAAAAACTAAATCGGAATTCCCGGAATTCCCTCTCTATTCAGGCTCAAAGCCGTTGTTACTTTGCCTCAGAATTAGTTCTTATTCGATATCGGATTAAAACAAAAATACAAAACTAGTTCAATTAAAAGTACGGAAAACCGTAAGACAAGATTTATCCGGGAAGTATAAATCAACCTCTTACAGTTCTACGCACTTCACTTCCCAAAAAAACAATTTGGTATTGCATTAAATCAACCTCCGGAAAAGTTCCGGACAGCAATACCCATGTCCAATTTTTAATTCATAAAATCATGAAAAAAATATTTATTTTGGGTGCGTTTGCACTATTGACAACGACTGTAATTTCTTGCACTTCTGACGATTTCGAAGATACTAAAGCAAATATTAAACCCGAAGTACCAGCGTACGCTGAAGGTCCTGGAGATCTACCAATAACAGTTCCACCACCACCAATAAAAAATTAATTCTAGTAAATATCTATAATTAATTAGTAAATTCGGGGAAAGTATCTTTTATGTTACGGTCCCCGTTTTTTTTATTTATTATATTCCTTTTTTTTGTTTCGTGTAAAGAAACAACAACTCCTTCTATAAAGTCTAAATCGACTTCAAATGAAGCTGGTGTTTTGAGATCTAAAGGAATAAACCACTTTCAATCAAAAAACTTTAATAGTGCTTTTTACTACTTTAACAAATCCAAAATAGCATTTGAGTTCACAAAAGACAGCAGTAATATTGTATACAATCTTATTCAAATGGCCTCTATTCAGCAAATAAACGGCGATTATTATGGAAGTAAAGAAACACTAACAGAAGCTTTGCCTTATCTTAAAAAGAAAGATATATACAGCGCTGCTATAAATAACTTCTTTGGAATTGCGGATAAAGAACTTTCTCTGTATAATGATGCGATCTATTATTACAACGAAGCTATCGCAGATTGTACCGATGAAGTATCAAAACAATCTCCTTTAAATAACATTGCAACTGTTTTTATTCATCAAAAAAAATACGATGAAGCCATTCAAATTTTAGAATCTATACTTGATAAAAAACTTCTTGATAAAGACCTGCAAAAAAAAGCGGGGATATTTGACAACCTAGGTTTTGCTTATTTTAAAAAGGGACAGATTGAAAAGGGACTTTCATTAATGAACGAAGGTTATCAATTAAGAAAACAAATAGATGATTTTTACGGAAGCATCGAAAGCAATTTACACCTCGCAGAATATTTTTTAAAAACCGATTCTAAAAAATCGAATCAATATGCACAATCAGCCTATGAAATCGCTACAAGATTTAATAGTGTTGATGAACGCTTGAAAGCTTTGTCATTTTTAATTTCGAATGATTCGGGAAATAAGAATGTACAATATGCTCAAAAGTATATTACTATAAATGATAGTATTATAAAGGTTCGCAACAACTTTAAAAACAAGTTTGCCAAAATTAAATACGATTCTAAAAAAGAAAAAGACGAAAACCAAAAACTGCGTTTACAAAAAGCGGAGAATGAATTATCGCTGCAGGAAGCAAGATATCAAAGGTTATTTTTTATAATTGGTATCGTTTCATTGTTTCTTTTATTACTGTATTTGAGAAAGTTTTATCAAAATAGAAATCGGATCGAAAAAATAAAAACTGCCTACGATACCGAAACCAGAATTGCCAAAGACATTCATGATGAACTGGCAAATGACGTTTTTTATGCCATAACTTATACACAAACGCAATCTTTGACTAAAGAAGAGGTAAAAGAAAATTTATTACAAAAACTGAATCATATTTATACCCGAGTTCGCGGAATTTCGAGAGAAAACAATAGTATCGATACCGGAATAAATTATGCCGCTAATCTAAAGGAAATGCTTTCGACCTATAATAGTAATGAAACCAATGTTAGTATTACCAACATCGATAAAGTAAATTGGGAAAGCATCGACGAAATTAAAAAAGTGACTATCCAGAGAGTATTACAGGAATTAATGGTCAACATGAAAAAACACAGTAGTGCACACGTAGTGGTTTTAAAGTTCGAAAGTACCACAAATACTATCATAATCAATTATTCAGATAACGGAAAAGGATGTAAAATAGATCAAATTGTAAAAAATGGCTTGCAAAGTATGGAAAACCGTATTTTATCTATAAAAGGAACTATTACTTTTGACTCTGAACCGGAAAAAAGTTTCAAAGTAAAAATAACGCTGCCTAAATAAAAGCCTATGTTTAAAAAAATAATAATAGCCGAAGATCTTGATGCTATCAGTTTAGGAATTGAACAAGTTTTAAAAGATTTAAATATTGTCGATTTTCAACATTCAAAATATTGTGATGATGCGTTTTTAAAAATACGTGCTGCTATTCATAAAAATGAACCGTATGATTTATTAATTAGTGATCTCTCATTCAAAACAGATCATCGGGAAGTAAAAATTGCCAGTGGTGATGAGCTGGTTCAAAAAGTTAGAGAATTACAGCCTGATATTAAAATTATAGCGTATTCTGTAGAAGATAAAAGTTACCGCATAAAATCTCTTTTTGATAATGCTGATATTGATGGTTTTGTATTAAAAGGTTTGACCAGCATTGAAGAATTAAAAAAAGCAATACATCTTATTTCGACCTCTGAAGGAAAATATATTTCTCCTGAAGTTGCTTCGGCATTGCAGGAAAAAAACAATTACGAGATTGACGATATCGATATTAAAATCTTAAAACATTTGTCTGACGGTACTTCGCAGGATGAGATTGTAGAGATTTTTAAAAACTCCGATGTCAAAGCCAACAGCAAAAGTGCAATGGAAAAAAGACTTTCTAAACTAAAAGATTTTTTTAAAGCAAACAATACTGTTCATCTCGTTTCTATTGCAAAAGATATGGGTATTATTTAAAGTTTCGTTATAATATTATTAATTCTATAAAGCTCCTTCGGGGGCTTTTTTTATGGCTTAAAATTAAAAAAAGGTGATTATGGATTTCCGTAAAATACTGATTTCAAATAGGTTTAAGTTTGAATTGTTAAAAATCATAATGTAACATTAAAACTTAAAATCATGAAAAATTATTATGTAAACAACACTGCACAATCAAGTGGAGATCATGAAGTTCATACTGATGTATGCCAATATTTTCAAAGCATCATAAGTAAGAAATTCTTAGGGAGTTTTGCAAGCTGTGAACCTGCAGTCGAAGAAGCAAAAAAAACATACTCTAAATCAGATGGTTGCAAAAATTGTTGCAACGAATGCCATAAAAGCTAAAATTAATGGGCTTTCGATTTCAAAAAAGAATAAAACTCGGAGGAGGACTTGGATTTAATATCAGTAAATCAGGGATTTCTCCGAGTTTACGAACAAAGATGGGTTCATTTAGTAAAAACGGCTATTCTGTAAAAACTGGTATATCAGGAGTACGATATCAAAATAGCGGCTGTCTTGTACTATTTGGATTTATAGGAATCACCGCATTCTTAATCTTTACAATAAAACATTTATAATCATGGGATACAGAAAAGGATACTTTAAAAAAGACGGAACATATGTTCAACCACATTTTACCAAAACCGGATCTAAATCGTATTCAGGCAAGAATAACGGATGCTTGGTACTGATACTAATAACAATGACAATCGGTTTCGCTATTTCCTGCTCAGACTCATCAGATTCATCCAATTCAAATTGTCCAACTAAAACTTGTGGCGATTTTAAAACACAGGGACAAGTTCAGTCAACGTTTGACAGTAATAGAAGCTGTTACAAAAATCTGGACAATGATAATGACGGAATCGCATGCGAAAATTTACCTAAAAATAACCAAAACCAATGATAACACTAGAACTAAAAAGCCATTTTTTAAGATTATATCAAATGGCATTATCTGATGATCAATTTGATGTTTTAGAACTTCAAATGCTGTATCACTTTGCAGATGAGCGCGGAATTCCGAGAGAGGAACTCGATAAACTTTTTCTGAATCCTATAAATACGGAATTGATTATACCGGAAAACTTAACTATCAAAATCGAATACCTGTACGATTTTACAAGAATTATTTGGGCAGATGGTAAAATTACCGATGACGAAGAAAATATGCTGAAAAAGTATTGCAGGAAATTTAATTTTCTGGATGAAAACATCAATGATTTATCCAGTTATCTTATTGATTGCGTTCAGAAAAATGTTCAGAAAGAAGAAATTATTAGTCAATTAAATTCCTAAGTTATGAAACCACTAGCACATCTATTTAGTTTAAAGAAAACGGAGGATTCTCACATCAAAACTTTAGACGAGAATGAAGATGACAGAGAACAAATCAGAATAACCTATTATCAAAGCGGTTTTGCTGCATCGATAAAAGCAACCGGAAAACCTATTGTTTTAAAAGCCTGTCTGCAAAATTTATACATGAGTTTTGAAGATCAATGCCGAAAACAAAAGTTAGAGCAAGACCGACTCAAACAACCTTATAAAGAAGAGCAGGAAAAAAACAGAACTGAACTTAAAAAATCTGAAGCTGCCATAGGTATTTATGAAAAGAAAGAACAGGATATTAATACTGAAATCGACGAGATTAAAAACGAAATCATCGAAGTAAAACGCAATCCTGATAAGTACGGCATCGAAGATGGTAAAGGTTTAAAAGCGCAGTTTTATATTGGTTTGTTCTTATTATTACCAATAACGCTTTATGTCTTAGTGTTTTATATTTCAGCATCTTATTCAGCATTTTTCAAAGAGTTTGCGAATGACAGTTTAACTGCTGCCATTTTTGATGCCAATGCATTAACGAATTCTTTTAAGGCAAGCTGGCTTGAAGGCGTTTTGGTAACGACGATTCCGTTTGTATTTATGGGACTAGGTTATGTCATTCATATGGTGCAAAAAGGAAAAGGAGTTAAAAATGTTTTCAGGATGATTGCTCTTTTTGTAACCACCTTTTTATTCGATGCTTTATTGGCCTATCAAATCGAAAAGAAAATATATGAGTTTAATAAAACTACAGATTCTGCACCTTACAACTTAAATATTGCTTTAGGCGAAGCTGAATTTTGGATGATTATTTTCGCCGGATTTGTAGTCTATATTATTTGGGGACTTGTTTTTGATTTTGTGATGAAAGAGTTTGAAAACATCGATAAAATAAGAGCATTTATAAGAGGCAAAAGAGAAAACCTCATCGATTTAGAAAAACTAAAAACAGATTATGTAAATAAAGTCAATGATTTCAAACAACAAATAGTTACCATAAACGGAAAGATCTCTGAGCTTCAGTCTAAAATTGATGGTTTTGTATTTCCTGTAAAAGAATATCTGCATTATCATCATCAATATAAAGAAGGATGGTTTCAGGCTATTAATACAGAAATCGCTCTGCCCTACACAGAAAAAACCGAATTACTGGAAAGTTGTGATCTTTCGTCAGAAGAACATTTAAGTAAATTAAACCTGGTTGATCCTGATTTTCAACATTTAGTATATTCTAAAAATTAATGGCTATGAAAAATATTTTTACCATAATGGCGATGTCTTTCTTAGTCGTCTCTACTTTTTCATGCAAGAAAGAATCTTATAAAGAAGAAACAGAAGTTCCTGTAAAAAGTACTGTTTCTGAAGATTATAACATTAGTATACTCCTTGATTTGTCGGATCGAATTAGCCTTGAAAAAAATCCGAACCCCACTATGGAATATTACCAAAGGGATTTAGGCTATATAAAATCAGTTTCTGAAGCTTTTACCCAACATCTAAAATCAAAAAGAATCCGACAGATCAATGATAAGATGCAATTGTTTTTTAACCCGGAACCTCTTGATGCCGCAATTAATACAATTGCACAGAATTTGAGAATTAGTATCGATAAAAATAATGCTTCAAAAGAATTATTAAATTCTATAAATTCAGATTATGCTTCGCAGACATCCAAAATTTATGAGTCGGCCATAAAAGATAATAAATATGTAGGATCAGACATTTGGAGTTTTTTTGACAGTAAAGTAAAGGATCAATGTATTGAAAACAAATACAGAAATATTCTTATCATATTGACTGATGGTTATATGTTTTATGAGACTACTGTAATGAAAGAAGGAAACCGAACCACTTATATTACTCCTGAACTTATTCGAAAAAACGGCTTAAATACAAAAGATTGGGATAAAAAATTTGATGAGCAGGATTTTGGTTTTATTAAAGCCAATGATGATTTATCGAATCTCGAAGTTTTAGTTTTAGGAATAAATCCGGACAAAAAAAATCCATACGAAGAAAAAGTAATCAGAGCGTATTGGTCGAAATGGTTTACTGAAATGAAAATAACCAATTTTGAAATTAAAAATGCTGATTTGCCATCCAATATGGAGAAAATTATTAAAGATTTTATTCTAAATAAAGAATAAGCGCTACCCAAAACTAACGAATTGAAAGAGGAATTTTATTGTCCTCTTTTTTCTATTTATAAAATCTTCAAAAATTATTTCCAAATCTTATCTGATTACGGATTTCCATAAAATACTGGTTTTTATTGGTTTTACATTTGTATAAAAGTTTGATACATAAATAAATTAACTAATTAAAATTAAGAAAAAATGGCAGATTTACATGAAATAAAGTGTATAAATAAATCAGATAGATATAATATACATGAACGTATTTTAAGCATTGGAGGAATAAATTTTAATGGAACAAGATGGAAATTATCTTTAACTGATGCAATTGTGGGCATAGAAAATAATAAGTGGGCATTTTATGTCAACAATTCTTATGGCCAAAAGGTAAATGTGATAATTTCAAAAACTGCAGCTGGTAATAAATACCTCAGGACTGAAGCAGATACTACTGAGAAAAATAATTTATTAGAATTGCCTGAATGTAATTAATAAACAAACGGCTTTTGATTTCAAAAATAATCAAGCTTTGAGGAATTTTGGATTTTACTATTAATAAATCTAAAATCCCTTCTAATTTAAACCATCGACAACATTTATCAATTCGAAAAAGAACTCCTGGAAACAGTTGCACTTTACGAAACTGATAAAGGCTAAAAATCAAGTACTAATACGCATTTTAAACAAAGTATTTCTAACTAGATTTAGCACCACAAAGTATCTGCTATTTTTAGATTTCAGATACGGAAAATATTGGTTATATATTTAATTTTTTATCTAAAACGCCTATGCAAAAAAACTACCTTATTTTATTTCTATTACTTGTTACGCTTTCGTGTAGAAAAGCTTCCGCTCCTCCTCCACCGCAAATTAATTCGTTTTTAAAACAAGTAATTACGCCCGATGACCGAAAAACAATTACAGCTGAAGAAGCAAAAACGTATCATGTAAACGACACTTACCAATACAAATACAGAACAGGAGATCCGGGACAATACGAATATAATTACGATGTAAAAGGAATAAATATTGATGGCGATTCGGTTTTTGGGAATATCAATGTTCAGGAAAAATATGGCGCAGGAATTTTACTTGGCGATACTATTCCTGATATTGAAATTAACACCGAATGGGTTTCATACGGAAAACTAGTTGCCACCGATTTAAAAGGAAATAAATACCAATTAATTGTCAAATAAAACCCTGATGAAATATACTTTACTCTTACTATTTATTTTTTTCACCTCTTTTAGACCTCCTGAAGCGGCGGTATATATTTGTGGCCCAACCGGTGCAAAAAAATACCATTATAACCAAACGTGCCGCGGTTTGTCATCCTGTAATCACGGAACTGTAAAAACATCCTTAAAACAGGCACAAGGTTTAGGCCTCACCCTTTGCGGATGGGAAGATTAAAGGATCTTCCCTTTCAAACATTTAATCATTTGATAATAATCACTTTAAGTTAAATTCACATTAGTTTTATTAATTTGATTAAAACTAAACGTTATGAAATTCTTCAACCTAAATTTTCTGGTTTCATTCAAAGAATGGCTGTTTTTAAGAGCTATGCAATCGTCTTTCCTTCATTAATAAATTACAATAAAGGAAATACTTATTTGAATGAATAAAATAGAGAACTCATTTTTAAACAAAGACCAATTTGGAGATGATTTCTTGTGGGGTGTTTCAACCGCCGCCTTCCAAATTGAGGGAGCACATGATGCCGATGGAAAAGGTTCTTCGATCTGGGATGTTTTTACGTCTCAAAAAGGGAAAATAAAAAACGGACATCATGCTCTAACGGCCTGCGATTTCTACAATTCGTACCAAAACGATATAGACTTAATCCGGGAATTAAATATTCCGAATTTTAGGTTTTCTATCAGCTGGCCCCGAATCATGCCTACAGGAATTCATCCTGTAAATCAAGCCGGTATCGAATATTACAATAAAATCATTGACTCTTTACTTGCGTCCGGAATAGAACCCTGGATAACGCTTTATCATTGGGATCTGCCACATTCTTTAGAGACAAAAGGGGGCTGGACCAATAGAGAATCGGTTTCATGGTTTTCAGAGTACGTAGAAGTTTGTGCACAATATTTTGGAGATCGTGTAAAAAACTGGATGGTGATCAACGAACCATCTGTTTTTACCGGAGCGGGATATTTTCTGGGCATTCATGCTCCGGGCAAAAAAGGGATCACCAATTATCTTAAAGCCATGCATCACGTAACATTAGCTACTGCTGCCGGCGCAAAAATATTGAGAAACAGAATTCCCGAAGCCAATATTGGTACAACTTTCTCCTGCACGCATATCGAACCTGCAACAGAAAGCGCGAAAGATATCGAAGCCGCAAAACGTGTCGATACTTTACTGAACAGAACTTTTATAGAACCTATTTTAGGATTGGGTTATCCGCAAACTGATTTGCCGGTATTAAAAAAACTCAATAATTATATTTTAGAAGACGATCTCGACAATTTATTTTTCGATTTTGATTTTATAGGCCTGCAATGTTATACTCGTGAAGTTGTAAAATCATCCATGTTGATTCCTTATATAGGCGCTGAACTAATAAGTGCCGAAAAAAGAAACGTAATCTCAACCGAAATGGGCTGGGAAGTTTATCCTCCGGCCTTATATCACGTCCTGAAAAAATTCAACGAATATAAAGGCATTAAAAAGATTATCATTACAGAAAACGGTGCCGCTTTCCCGGACACTTTAAGCAACGGAAAAGTATACGACATCAAACGTACGCATTATATTCAGGATCACTTAGAACAAATTCTTAAAGCCAGAAAAGACGGCCTAAACGTCGAAGGTTATTTCGTATGGAGCCTTACCGATAACTTCGAATGGGCCGAAGGTTATAATGCCCGATTCGGCTTAATTCATGTCGATTTCGACACGCAGCAACGAACCATTAAACATTCAGGATTATGGTTTAAAGATTTTTTATCTTAAAACTGATACTTAAAAATATAAAAAGCCTTTCGCAAGATGAATGTGAAAGGCTTTTTTCGTTTCAAATAAAATCATTTATCGTTGAATTCTAAAAGGATATTGTTGTTTTAAGATTCCAATAGTAATCTTGCCATTATTTTTTAAATGAGCTGTAGCAAGAATATATCTTTCTTCGGGGTACTTTATATCAAAACTAAAGATTGTATCTCTTACTTTTACCTGAAGCAGGTGTTTTCCTGCATCTGAGACCGGCAGTTCTGCTGTTTCATAACCTGGCATTGCATTGGTTGCTTTTAAATTAATATCCTGAACTTTCTTTTTATCCAGAAGTACTTCCAGTTTTAAGTTATCAAGTTTCATCTCTGTTGGCTGTTCAAACGAAACCACGTATTTTTTACAACCAAAAGTGCATAAAACAATTAATAGTAACAGAAGCTTTTTCATAAAAGATGTTTTTAAACTGACGGTGAATAGAAATCAAACCTATTGTAATATTTTATAAATATAGATAATTTTATTACAATCCAACCGCCAAAAAAGTACATTTTATGGCTGCAAAAATTAGTAATTAGCAGGAGAGAAAATTGGTGAAATTATTTGATAAAAAAAGCAAAAAAAACACTTATTTTCCTTGTATTTATTAGGTTTAACGGTTATTTTTTCTTATCTTTATAGTATAAATAACAGATAATATATGCCAAAAAACAAACTATTTAAGCGCCCGGATTACTCCTCAAAAAATTATTTTTTTTACCCTTTTACGCATTTTATTTTTCAAAATGCTTTTAAATTTCATTTCGAAGTTTTTCCATTTAATCTTTTTTCTGCACAAAGTATAAACACGCAGAATACACCGGAGCGATCGCTCCAAATGCAACCATAATTATTTTTCCCCGATATATCTTCTAAGCTGTTTTTTTTTAGAAAATATATTCCTCAAATTAAAGAAAAGATTTCCTTTTTCAGGATCTTCTTTCGACTCTTCATGTTCATTTTTCATTAAACTAAATTTAATTTCTATGATTCATTTTTCGTTTTTTCAACAATTAGAAGTTTTATAATATTAATCTCAATGTATTGATTCTTCAATACTACATTTTTTTATCTTTTTTTGATAGTCTAATCCAACCTTTTTACAACTTTTTGCCTCTATCTAATAAAGGGCAGATTGTTTTTATATTCCATTAACACGTTCTAAAAAACCTAAATTTATTATGCATTGTATTTTGTTTTTAGGAATTCCTGGGAATCTCAGGAAAATGCGGGAATTCTGGGAATCCCTTATCTACAAAGGCCTCAAAGTGCCTTTCCTTTGCCATAGAAATTAGTTCAGGTTTTGTCTGCAGACTAAAACGAAAATAAAAACTATTTCGAACTAACAGTGTAAAAACCGTAAGACCGAGTTTATTCAGGAAGTATAAATAACGTCTTACTGTTCTACACGATTTACTTCCTAAAAATCAATTTGGTATTGCTCCAAACAAGCTCTGGATAAAGTCCGGACAGCAATACCTATGTCTAATTTCTAAATTAAATCAAAATGAAAAAACTAATACTATTTATCGCTTTTGCGCTATTGTTCACTATATTTTCTTGTACTCCTGATGAATATGAGAGCCAACCAAAAAAGGATACAGAAAAAGCTGTTAATCATATAAAAGCAACTTATGCAGATGGCCCTGGTGATGGAACAACACCACCTCCACCTCCACCAGCTCCAAAAGATTAATAAATATATATTTTTAGTATCTAATTAATTACTATTTTCGGGGAAAGTAAATTTGTATGTTACGGTCCCCGTTTTTTTATTTTATTATACTTCTTTTTCTTTTTTCCTGCGAAGAAAAAAAGACCGTTAATACTAACACAGAATTGATTCGAAAAGAGGCACTTAACTTAAGAAATAAAGGCCTTGAAAATTATGATAAACAAAACTTTAATACCGCTTTTGATGAGTTTTATAAATCAAAACAACTTTATGAAACTTTAAAATACGGTGTAAAAAAAGACAGTGCTAATATTGGCTACATACTTATTATGATGGCAACAATTCAGCAAGTCAACGGTGATTATTACGGTAGTAAAGAAACCGTTACCGAAGCATTAGCTTATGTGAAAAAAAATAGCGTTTATACTGCTTCTATATATAATAGATTAGGCGTTGCCGATAAAGAACTTTCTCTTTATGATGACGCTATTTTTTACTACAAAGAAGCTGCAAAAGATTTCACAGACCCTGTTGAGAGGCAAATCCCTTTAAGCAATATAGCCGCAGTTTATATCCAGCAAAAAAAATACGATAACGCGATCGCTCTTTTAGAATCACTTTTAAACAAAAAATTATTAAACAAAAAAGATTGGGCAATATACGAAGCCATACTTATAGATAATCTGGGTTATGCTTATTTTAAAAAAGGAATGGATGAAAAAGGATTCGGTTTAATGAATGAAGCGCTCCAGACAAGAAATGAATTTGAGGATACATACAGAAGCATTGAAAGTTATCTGCATCTCGCCGATTATTATACTCAAAAAGACATTAAAAGATCGAATAAAAATGCTCTCACTGCTTACAATATTGCCACAAAGCTAAATAGTGTTGACGAAAGATTAGAAGCATTACAAATTTTAATTTCAAATGATCATAGTGCCCAAAACAACCAATATGTACAGAAATATTTTACTTTAAACGACAGCATTATTAAGGTTAGAAATAACTTCAAAAATAAGTTTGCTAAAATTAAGTACGATGCAAAAAAAGAAAAAGATGAAAACGCAAAACTTCGTTTAGAAAAAGCAGAAAACTTATTATCGCTTCAAAAAGCAACCTATCTACGAATTGTTTTTATAATCGTTTTTATTTTTCTGGTCATTTTAATAGCAATCTTAATACGCTATTATAAAAATAAAAACAGGGCGATAGAATTTAAGACTTCCTATAACACCGAAACCCGAATTGCCAAAAAAATTCATGACGAATTGGCCAACGATGTATTTCATGTGATTGCTTTTGCCGAATCTCAGCCTTTATCTACAGAAAGTACAAAAGAGAATCTACTACAAAAATTAGATGACATTTACGGACGCGTGAGAGGAATTTCAAGAGAAAACAATAAAATTGATACCGGAACAGATTTTATCAAAAGCTTAAAAGATATGCTTTCGACTTATAATACCAGCGAAAGAAATATCATGGTTACTAATTTAGAAAGTATACACTGGGAAAGTATCGATGAAATAAAAAAGATTACCATTAGCAGAGTTTTACAGGAACTAATGGTGAATATGAAAAAACACAGCGAGGCAAATCTGGTGGTTATAAAATTTGAAAGTGATACAAAATCAATTGTAATAAATTATAATGATAATGGTAAAGGCTGCGAAAAAACCCTGATGATAAAAAATGGACTCCAAAACATGGAAACCCGTATTCAGGCTGTTAAAGGAACTATCGATTTTGATACCGAACCTGGCAAAGGCTTTAGAGCAAAAATAGTAATGCCCAAATAGTCAAATTAAATTTAGGCATGATAATTACAAAAAAGCCTTTCAAAATTTTACTCTTGAAAGGCCTTTTCTCTACAAATTAACAGGCAATATTATTTCCATCCGCCACCTAAGTCTCTATAAACATGGACAGCAGCATTTAGTTGTTCTTTTTTGGTATCAACCAATTCTAATTTTGCTTCTAATGCATCACGCTGTGTCATTAAAACTTCGAAATAATCTACTCTCGCTGATTTAAACAAATCATTAGAAACATCAATAGAAGTATTTAAAGCGTCTACTTGTTTCGATTTAAGATCGTAACCTTTTTGTAAATTCTCAATTTTAGAAAGCTGGTTTGAAACTTCTAAATAAGCATTCAAAACCGTACGATCGTAGTTATACAACGCCTGAAGTTGTCTTGCATTGGCACTTGCAAACTCTGCTTTTATCGCATTTCTGTTGATCAGTGGCGCAGCAAGATCTCCTGCTAAAGAATACAAAATTGATTCAGGAAACGTAAACAAATAAGATGGTTTAAAAGCCTGAACCCCTACTGCAGCAGAAATATCCAACGATGGATAAAACTCAGCTCTAGCTACTTTTACATCTAATTTTGAAGCTACTAGTTCTAATTCAGCTTGTTTTACATCAGGGCGATTCGCTAATAATTGAGACGGAATTCCTGAACTTACAGCAGCTGGTAATAAACTCAAGAAATTAGTACTGTTTGTTCTCTTGATTTCCTGCGGATATCTACCCAGTAAAAAGTTGATTTTATTCTCTGCTTCTTTGATTTGCTGCAAAATATCAAACTCCATACTTTGAGAAGTCAGCACCTCTGCTTCAAATTTCTTAACCCCAAGTTCTGTTGCTCTTGCAGCCTGCTTTTGAATTTTTACAATTTCTAGAGCATTAGTCTGCAATTTGATCGTTTGTTTTACAATATCCAACTGATTGTCTAAAGCCAGTAACTCATAATAAGAATCGGCAACTTCAGCAATAAGATTGGTAATCACAAAGTTTTTACCTTCAACTGTAGCCAAATATCGGTTTAATGCCGCTTTTTTAGAATTGCGCAGTTTTTTCCAGATATCCACTTCCCAATTGGCGTAAGCCGAAATGGTAAAATCTCCCAACGGATCAGGAGTTTCTACTCCCGGTTTAATTTCGGTAGTAGCATCACCCGCACCCTGGCTGGTATATCTACCCACTTTTTCTACTCCAGCTCCGGCACGAACACCAACTGTTGGCAATAAAAGTCCTTTTTTTACACGAATATCATTCTTAGCAATTTCGATTTCCTGTAAAGTGATATTTAATTCCTGATTGTTTTTCAGGGCAACATCGATCAAATCAACCAGATTTTGATCTTTAAAGTAATCTTTCCAGACTAAAGCTGAGGTATTATTGTTTGTGTCCTGAGTTTGTGTTGTTATACCAAACGATTCAGGAACTGGTGTACTGGTTGTAGGTGCTGCCTCAGGCGCAGGGGCTTTACACCCTGCAATCGTAAGACATATACCTAACGCAATACCATATTGATATGATTTAAATTTATACATGATTATCATCAATTTCTTCTGTTAATGGATTTTCTTCTTCATTTTTTACCAGTTTATACTTTTCTGCAATTTTGGCAAAAATGAAATACAAGCCCGGAATTACAAATACCCCACAAATAGTACCTATAAGCATACCTCCGGCAGCCGCAGTACCAATAGTTCTGTTTCCAATTTTACCCGGACCAGTAGCAAAAGCAAGTGGCAATAATCCCGCAATAAAAGCAAAAGAAGTCATCAAAATAGGACGGAACCTTGCTTTTGCTCCCTCCATTGCGGCTTCAAGTACTGATCTTCCTGCTGCATGTCGCTGTATGGCAAACTCTACAATCAGTACGGCATTTTTACCTAGTAAACCAATAAGCATTACCATCGCTACCTGAGCGTAGATGTTGTTTTCTAATCCTGTTAACTTCAACAATAAGAAAGCTCCAAAAATACCTGCCGGTAAAGAAAGAATTACTGATAATGGTAAAATAAAACTCTCATATTGAGCGGCTAATACTAAATACACGAATCCTAAACAGATCATGAATACCCAAATTGCCTGATTACCCTGAGCCACCTCATCTGCAGAAATACCTGCCCAGTCAATATCATATCCTCTAGGTAATTTTTTAGCCGCAACTTCCTGAATTACTTTAATTGCTGTACCAGAACTATACCCTGATGCAGCAGAACCACTAATTTGTGTAGAAGTGTACATGTTATGTCTTGTAATTTCAGAAAGTCCGTATACTTTTTCTAATCTCATGAAAGCAGAAAAAGGGACCATTTCATCACGATTGTTTTTAACATAAAGCTTTAAAATATCATCCGGCTGAGCGCGATATTCCGGAGAAGCCTGAACAATTACTTTATAGTTAATTCCGTATTTAATAAAACTAATTTCGTAGTTACTACCCACAAGAGTTGACAAAGTATTCATGGCGTTTTCGATAGAAACTCCTTTTTGCTGTGCCATATCATTGTCTACTTTCATCATGTACTGAGGGAAACTAGAGCTATAGAAACTAAATACGTTAGATAATTCCGGATGAGTATTTAACTCCTTAACAAAATCGTTATTTACCTGCTCCATTTTTTTGTAATCATTAGAACCTGTTTTGTCTAACAAACGAAGCTCAAATCCTCCGGCAGCACCATATCCTGGTACAGCAGGCGGTTGAAAGAATTCAATATTAGCTCCCGCAATATCTTTAGATTTTTCTTCTAATTCGGCCATAATCTCAAGAACAGAATGCTTCCTGTCACTCCAGTCTTTAAGGTTAACCAAACAAGTTCCTGAGTTGGATCCCGTACCTTCAGACAGAATTTCATAACCTGCTAATGAAGAAACGGATTTTACTCCATCAATTTTTTCAGCGATTTTCTGTAATCTTTCTGCAATATTATTGGTTCTTTCTAATGATGAACCTGGTGGTGTCTGAATTACAGCATAAAACATACCCTGATCTTCATTCGGGATAAACCCGGAAGGAACGGTACTACTAATCAACCATGTTCCGGCGCAAAACACAAGAAGTGCAATAATAGTCACAGCTCTTCTGTTTACAATTTTACCTAATAGATTTTGGTATTTGCCTTGCGCTAAATTGAATTTATTATTAAAACCATCTATAAATACATTTACAGGGGTTTTCTTTTTAACCTCACCGTGATTGTTTTTTAACATCATCGCACAAAGCGCCGGTGTCAAAGTCAAAGCCACAATACCAGAAAGGATAATAGCCGTTGCCATAGTTACAGAGAACTGTCTGTAAAAGACCCCAACAGGACCAGACATAAATGCAACCGGAATAAATACCGCTGCCATTAAGAATGTAATCGCAATAATTGCTCCTGCAATCTCGTGCATTGCTTTTTTAGTTGCTTTAAGTGGCGAGAGATGCTCTTCCTCCATCTTGGCGTGAACCGCTTCGATTACTACAATCGCATCATCGACGACGACCCCAATTGCTAAAACTAAAGCAAATAAGGTGATTAAGTTTAATGAGATATCAAAGAAAGTCATGAAAACAAACGTACCTATCAAGGATACCGGTACCGCAATTGCCGGAATAACCGTCGAACGCCAATCTCCTAAGAAAAGGAATACCACGATACCTACCAGAATAAAAGCTTCAACAAGTGTATGAATTACTTTTTCGATAGAAGCATCAAGGAATTTAGAAACGTCATACGAAATTTCATAATCCATTCCTTTAGGGAATCTTTGCTTAATTTTTTCCAATTTAGCTTTTACCTCCTCAATAACCTGATTGGCATTACTACCAAAAGACTGTTTTAATACAATCGCTGCCGATGGTCTACCGTTTAAGTTCGAATAAATATCATACATCGAGCTTCCAAATTCTACTTTGGCAACATCTTTCAAACGTAAAAGTTCCCCGTTAGCGTTTGATTTTACCACAATATTCTCATATTGCTCTTTGGTTGTAAAACGTCCTGAATATTTTAATACATATTCAAATGCCTGAGAACGCTTACCAGAACTTTCTCCCGTTTTACCAGGCGAAGCTTCTAAACTCTGACTTGATAAAGCCTCCATGATCTCATCTGCAGAAATTTTATAAGCCAACATACGATCTGGTTTTAACCAGATACGCATAGCATATTCACGTGTTCCTAAGATATCTCCAGAACCAATACCATTTACCCTTTTCAATTCTGAAAGTACGTTGATATCAGCATAATTGTACAAGAACTTCATGTCGGTATTTTTGTCTGTACTGTAAAGATTCACATACATCAACATACTCGGCACTTCTCGTGTAATTTTAATACCTTCCCTAATTACCAAAGGAGGTAATTTATTGGTTACTGAAGCCACACGGTTCTGAACGTTAATCGCAGCCTGATTAGGATCTGTTCCTAAGTTAAACACTACTTTTATAGTAGCCTCACCATCATTTCCCGCATCAGAAGCCATATATTTCATTCCGGGAACCCCATTTAAGGCTCTTTCCAGAGGAATTACAACAGCTTTGATCATCAATTCGCCATTAGATCCTGGATAATCTGCTGTAACATTTACCATTGGTGGTGAGATGGTAGGGAACTGTGTAATAGGTAAACTTAATACCGACAATACCCCTAAAAAGACAATTATAAGCGATATTACTATCGACAATACAGGTCTTTGAATAAATTTATTAAACATTTTTATATTTTTTTAATGATTAAACCTATTCTGCTTTTACGCGCAAATGATTGATAACCGTTTGAGGAGCTTGGTATTCGAATTTAATTTTGTCGTTTTCTTTTACTTTCTGAACTCCTTCAAGTAAAATCTTATCATTTTCAGTAAGTCCGGTTTTAATCACATACAAATCAGGAATTTCGCCTGTAATTGTAATTTCTCTTGAATTTACTTTATTGTTTTTATCAACAACAAAAACATATTTTTTATCCTGAATTTCGTAAGTCGCTTTCTGCGGAATTACGATTGCATTTTTAAGAGGAACTAACATCTGAACTTGTCCGGTTTCGCCATTTCTAAGTAATTTTGCTGAGTTAGGGAATCTTGCTCTAAAAGCAATATTTCCGGTTTCATTATTAAATTCACTTTCGATAACTTCTACGTTTCCTTTTTCTTTAAAAATATCTCCATTCGCTAAAACAAGGCTCACTTTATTATCAGCACGATCTTTTACGTCTGTTTGGTATTGTAGATATTCAGGTTCTGATACGTTGAAGTAGGCAAACATCTGACTGTTGTCTGAAAGACTTGTCAATAATTCGCCTTCATCGATAAGACTTCCTAATTTTAAAGGGATACGGTCGATAGTTCCGTCAAACGGAGCTCTGATTTCAGTGAAAGATAAATGAAGTTTTGCCAAAGCAACTTCAGCTTTTGCTGATTGCAATTTTGCCTGAGCGACACTTAATTCGTTTTTAGAAACGATATTTTTATCTGCCAGTAATTTTGAATTTTGCAATTCAATTTCTACTGATTTTTGTTCAGCCTGTGCTTTAAGCAATTCCGCCTGATACATGTTTGGCATAATTTTAAACAACAGCTGTCCTTTTTTCACAAACTGTCCCTCATCAACATAAATATTTTGTAAAAACCCTTTTTCCTGGGCGCGAAGTTCGATGTTTCGAACAGATTTAATTTGCGAAACATATTCCTTTGTAAACGAAGTATCAATTCTAACCGGATTGGTCACGGTGAATTTTTCTGCTTCTTCTTTTTCTTCTTTTTTAGTTGTACAACTAGTAAGGCACACAAGGGCAAATAAGCCTGTGAACAAGATAATTCTTTTCATGATTTTAATGGAAATTAAGCGATTGAATGCTTGGAATACAGTGATTCCTTTAGATGAAAAAATGCATCAGGCAGCCTTAGTTATAACTTAACTTTCATACAAGAAGAAGTAGAAAAAAATATACATCAACAAGATATGCAGGATTACAACTTAGGTAACCGATGTATACTGTTGAATCAAATTCTTAAAACCTGTTGGGTAATGTAAATAGGATTTGACTGGCCACAGAATGGCGCGAAGATTTTAAAACGATTGTAATCATTTACAATAGTCTGACTTGAAAAGGAAAGGTACCAATTGTCAAGTAAACTATAGTTTGTTGCAAAAAGCTTGTTTGTAAGTCCATCTTTAAGATCATCACTTCCAACATATTCTTCTTCAAGATCTACATCGGCATCTTCAATGATTGAACTGCCCTGATCCTGATTGGTGAATTTCACTCGGTGCTTTTTCTCAAGAGTATGATGGTGAAAGTTTTTAGGAGTACCCGCATTAAGATATTGCCCTCCGCCAAGCAGAAGCAAATTCATGAATACTAAAAATACTATTAACTTTCTCATTTGGGTGCGAAAGTAAGCAAAGTATCTAAACAAAAAAAGATTTTTTTATAAGCTTTAACATTTAACAAAAACGAAAACGTTTTCATTGATTTTTTATTTACGAAATATATTAAATCACTATTTTTTTATGTCCAATTATCTTAAAAATCCTTAATAAAAATAAGTCCCACACGAAAGAAAAGGATTACTTATTTAAAACCATCAAAAACATAATTATTTGATATTGTTTATTTTAAATCAACAATTTCACTTATATTTTTATATTAAAATTTCCATTATTGTAAATTCCTGATTTGCTTTAACAAAAGTTTTACGAGTATCATTCATTCCAAATTTCTCATAAAAAGTTTTTTTACTGGTTCTGGCATTACACCACATTTTGTTCAAATTCTTTTCTTTTGCAAGCTTCAAAATATAGTTTAGAAGCTGAGAAGCAATTCCTTTTCCCTGAAATTCTTCTAAAGTAGCTAATTTTCTAAATTGCATTTCATCATCAACAATAAAGCATGAAACGATCGAAACCAGTTTTTCCTGCTCGAAAACACCAAAATGTAAACCAAAATTGTCTTCTTCCAGCTTAACAAAATCAAAAGGCTGATCCGGCCACATTACTTCATGCCTGATTTGCCAGGTTTGCGAAGCTTTAATTGCTTTAATTTCCATACATTATCATTTTTTCAAGTATACAAATTTACAGGTTTTACAAATCGATTCTTTTAATTAACAACACGCAAACTCTATTCATTATCAAAAAACATACATCAAACAAATAAGATAAATCATTTTTTTCTAATTAATAATATTTATTCTTATGCTATCTAAAAATAAATATATCCAGTTATGAAAAAATTCATTTTAGCAGCATTATTATGTATTAGTGCGAATGGTTTTGCTCAATTGATACAATTTGGACCTCAATTTTCTTATAATATACTTCTCCGCTTACAGATGATTTCAGCTCAAAAAGCTCCAGAACTGGATATGGCGTTGCAGGGTTTGCGCGGGTAAATTTATTGCTTTTTTAGGGACAGGAAGAATTTGGTTATGCTTAATCGGAATTTAGTCTTTCGCAAACCGGAATTGGAGAAACTGAATATAAATTATCAGGAACTGATGCAACTCTCCTTGTTAGTTTTAAAGTTGTGCCTTTAGGAAAATTAGGAAATGTTCGAATTTTTACCGGATATAACTGGAAAAGTTACTCTGATATCAAAGCAAATAATAGCCTTAATTATATTGCCTTCGAAAAAAAATAACAGCAGCATTCTTGGCGGAGTTGGTGTCGATTTATGGAAACTGAATTTAGATTACAGGTATCTGGCAGGAGTTACAGATCTTGATCCTTCGGGCAGAAATGTAAAAACTGTGGTCTTTAATATCTCATTGGGTTTTAAATCTTTATAAAAACGTCTTGCTATATATAAAAAAAAGGTCTTCAAAATCACTTAAGTTTACATTTTCTAAAGTTTCGACTTACAAAAAACATAATGGCCCAAAATATGTTCAGGCTTCATACTTTTAAGCAATTGTTATAAATTTTTCTCTCCGCACATTGTATAAGTTGTATTAAATAAATTATTTAAGTTTTTCTAATTTAGCTTTTGTTTCAGGAAATTTTTTGTCCAGTGTCAGTACTTTTTCATAACTGGCAATGGCATTTTTCTTATCGCCCTTAGCCTCATAAAAATCTCCCAGTGAGTCATATACATTTGGACTTTGAGGATAATTGGCAACATTTAGTTTAAACAAATAACCTGCTAAATCCATATCTTTTTTACCAAGAGACTGGTATCCATAAGCATTTACCATATTTTCCGGGGCGCTTACTTTATATCCCAAATGCTTTGAAACGTTATCATAATGCTTTTCTATTTTTGCAAAAACAGCTTTATCAAAATTGATTTGATCTGGTATAGAAAGTTTTAACTGATTAAATTGAAATATAAAACGAATTGCATCATAAGTAGCAATTAGCGGCACAGAACCGTGACTATCATCTTGATAATATTTGTATCCATACTTTAGATTACTGCTTTGATTCTTATCAAAAAAATCATTTAAGTCTAAAATTGATCTGATATGTCTGGTAAAAACCGTAGTATCCTTTCTAACCTTTACAAGATTCATACTATCATCCATAGTATTTGCAGCTCCCATAAACAATGAAACATTAGACAGTTTCTTTCCTGCTAATTTCTTTGTTGTTTCTGCTAAAAATTTCTGATTCCCCCACCACATACTTGGATCGATGGCAACATATGAATTGAATAAATGAGTATGATTGGTCAGAATATTTATGGTTGTTAATCCTCCAAAAGAATGACCTATCAGGGTTTTATAAGGTGCTGTTGGATATTTACTATCAATATATGGCATTAGTTCTTTTTCGAGAAACTCTACAAATTTTTCTCCTCCTCCGGATTGTTCGCTTAATTCTTTCGGCACAAATGGTAAATCAACTTCTGAATAAGTAGGAGTCAGATCTCTATTACGATTGGTGTTTGTAATACCAACAACAATCATTTCAGGACAATTGGTGTTTCCGTTTACTTCGCTTAGTTCTTCTATTATACCTACAACTGAACTAAAATGTCCCTCTGCGTCTAATAAATACACTACCGGATATTTTTGTTTTGCAAAACCTGTATTTTGAGCACTTTTAGGAAGATGTATCCAGATTTTTCTTTTCTCATTCAAGATTTTAGACGAAATACTATCTATAGTTCCAATCACAATTTTGGTTTTACTTTGTGCAAATCCAAAACCGGTAAGCATTATAAAAAAACAAAAAAGAATTATTTTTTCTCTGAAAATTTCTTTGATCATACTCCTTGAAGTTTTACTATTTATTAATAAAAGAAAAATTTGAAATTAAAAAAGACGTCTTTCTCCATAGAAAAAAGACGTCTTCACTTTTTATTTAGAAGACCAGCTATTATTGTTCGGCGTTGCATCCATAAAAATTCCGCCATCAAGTACTAGTTGTTTGATTTCTTTTTTATTTTTTAAAGCTATTGTTGTACGTTTTTGATTCGTTTGCCAAACGGCCGGAGTTTGGTGCAGCGTTTCTATTGTATTGTCTTTGTACGTAACAACTACATCAAACGGAATAGCGAAACCTCCATCATTCTCTACCGAGACTATATTTTTGGCAACATTTTTAACAGATAAATCAATATAGTTATTAGTGAAAAACCAGTTATTAAAAAACCAATTCAGGTTTTGTCCAGAAGCTGTATTTATAGAATTAAAATAATCCCACGGAATTGGGTGCTTACCATTCCAATTATCCATATAGGCATGCAATGATTTTTTGAACAATTCATCACCCAGCATATCTTTTAAAGCCAGGTATGAGAGGGAGGCTTTTCCGTATGAATTATTACCATAACCTGAATCTGACAACTGTGTAGACATGGTAATAATTGGCTGATCTTCTTCTGTTGAGGAATCATTGATGTATTGTTGCACCCTAAACTCTTTGTAAAATTTATCAGCTGCTTCTTTTCCGTGTTCGGCAATTCCAATTAAATATTCAAAAGTTGTCGCCCAGCCTTCGTCCATAAAAGCATAACGCGTTTCGTTGATTCCCATATAAAAAGGAAAATAAGTATGTGCTACTTCATGATCCTGAACCAATTGTGCAAAAATAGGATCGCCCATTTGAGAATCATTGCACATCATAGGATATTCCATATCGGCAAAACCCTGAAAAGCTGTCATTTTAGAAAACGGGTATGGAATTCCCGGCCAATTATTAGAAAACCAATCTAATGCATATTGATTGTTCTTAATCGAATTTACAAAATCAGTTCCTTTTACATCATAAGCCGCCTGTATACTTGCACGTCGATTTGTTTTTTTATCGACTACAACACTGCTGGCATCCCATAAATAATGATCACTTAATCCAAAACAAACATCTGAGATATTCTTCGCTTCGAATTTCCAAACGTTCCAATCGTTCTGTTTCGTTACAAGACCACTTTTCATTTCCTGCTCATTAGCAATGTGCAAAACTTCATCAGTTGTGTATGATTTTTTTAAACGTGAAGAAAATTCAGGTTGTAAAACCTCATCCGGATTTAATAAATCTCCTGTTCCGTAAACCACATAATTTTTTGGGGCTTTTACTGAATAAGTATAATCATTAAAATCATTATAAAACTCCTGACCTGAAGTATGTGGTAGTTGGTCCCAGCCATTGTAATCATCAAAAACAGATACACGTGGATAACTGTAGGCTACAAAAAAAGTGCTTTCATCTATTTGACCTTCTCTTCCGCTGACTTTTGATAGTGGATAATTCCAGTCAATATTAATTTTAGCTTTAGAATGAGGAGGAATACCTTTTTTCATTTTTACAACTCCTACTGTGCCCCATTCCCTGCCATCTTCTTTATAAACTTCCCCTCCAATTTTCAAAGTTGTAATTGTTAAGCCATCAGTAAAAAAACCTTCACTATTTGATACCGCTCTTGGTGAGTTTTTTTTATGAATATTATTTACAAATCTGATTCGTAAATTTTTCAAAGTATCATTACTATTGTTTTCATAAAGGATAGTTTCTGTTCCGCTAACGATTTTGCTAACAGCATCTACACTTAAGTCAATGGTATATTTACCATGATTTTGCCAATAGTTCTTTCCGGGTTTTCCATCCATAGAACGAATACCACTCGCATAAGACTCTTTAATGTTTCTTGGCATGTAAAGTTTTTGTGCAAAACTATTTTGCACTAAAAATAAAAAAGCTATTAATAGCAATTGGGGTGATTTTTTTTTCATAATTCATTTTAAGATTGATGATTAATACTGATTATGATATTAGTGGCTGGTTTTGTTTTAAAGTTACAATTCACTATAAAATTATACTAATTCAAATAAAAAACATCTAACTCTTAAAAAGAAAAAGATGTTTTCAAATAGTAACACAAGATTATTAAACCCACTTCTATTTAATTCTACTATAATACGCTTTCTTATTATCTATATCAATCATTTCCCTTCCTGAAGAAGTTACATTACCGGTATGAATTATACGAAGACCATTTAAAGATTCATCTACCATATAAGTCCATAATTCATTCTCTGGATGTACCATTTCTGTTACCGAATTATTAGTATCAAACCCATCATAGAATTCAATTTTATCTGTTTGTAGTAATCTTCTTTCCTTTGTTTTTTATATTTTTCACATAATAAGTAATTTCCTGATTGGTAACTACCATCAAAGTATCATTGCGTTTGGTCTTTTCTAAATCTTTACGAATCCAAATTGGTTCATTACCATTTAGATTCCATGTTCCGATTATTTTATTGATGAGGTTTTCTCTAACAATGGGTTTAAGTAAATCGATTTTATTTTTAGACTTTTTTCCAATTTCTGATTCGGGACTAATTTTATAGGCAAATAAAAGAGGCTCAATAGCTTTGTTATATTGTTTTTTTTGAAAGTAAGATAACCCCAAATTATATTTATTTTGCTGAAGCTATATTTTTTGATCATTTTGAGACCAAGAGTTTAGGGCAAATAAGAAAAGAAAGGCAATTGTAATTTTTTTCATTTTAAACTTCATTTTTTATTAATTAAAAATATAGTAAAAACAATACAATAAATTTATTCAGCAAGAAAATACCTTAATATATTAAAAAGAAAAACCGCCTGATTCTAAAATAGAAAGAGACGGTACCTACAATTAATATATAACCTTGATTACTACAAAATATAATCGGTATTAATAAAATTAGATTCTTTACTGTTAAGCAATTCCTGCAAAATTTCATTATTATAATCGATATCTTTTGAAGCTACAAACGTACGGATTGAGAATGAACGTAAAGCATCAGGAATACTCAAAGTTCCTACAGCCGAATCTTTACGACCTGTGAACGGGAATGCATCCGGACCTCTCTGGCAAGAACTGTTAAGATTTACTCTACACACTAAATTTACCAAAGCATCGATAAGCGGTGCTAAAGTTTTGATATCTTTCCCGAATAAACTTACTTGTTGACCGTAGTTTGATTCGGCCATATCTTCTAGTGGCTCATCAATATCTTTAAAAGAAATAATTGGCACTACGGGTCCAAATTGTTCTTCGTGATACACGCGCATATCTTTATTTACAGGATACAAAACTGCAGGGAAAATATAATTCTCTGTATGTTTTCCTCCTTTTTCGTTCAATATTTTTGCACCTTTACTTGTTGCATCATCAATTAATCCCTGAATATAATTTGGTTTTTCAGTCTCAGGAAGCGGTGTTAAAGAAGCTCCTTTTTCCCAAGGATTTCCAAATACTAAACCATCAACTTTTTCAGAAAAACGTTTATTGAATTCTTCTACAATAGACTCATGCACGTACAATACTTTTAAAGCTGTACAACGTTGTCCGTTGAAAGACAAAGATCCTGCAATACACTCCTGAATAGCTAGATCTAAATCGGCATCCGGTAAAATAATAGCCGGGTTTTTAGCTTCTAAACCTAAAATCAAACGCAATCTGTTTTTATTTGGGTGTTGGTCCTGCAACGCAATCGCAGATTTACTGTTTCCGATTAACGCCAAAACATCAATCTTTCCTGATTTCATGATTGGAGAAGCTACTTCACGGCCTCTTCCATAAACAATATTGATCACCCCTTTTGGGAAACTGCTTCTAAAGGCTTCCAACAATGGCGAAATACATAAAACACCATGTTTAGCTGGTTTGAAGATTACCGTGTTACCCATAATCAAAGCCGGGATAAGTAATGAAAAAGTTTCATTTAAAGGATAATTGTATGGTCCAAGACACAATACAACCCCTAGAGGTCCACGGCGAATCATTGCATTTACACCTTGTACTTTTTCAAAATGCGAACTGCGTCCGTTTAATTCTTTATAACTGGCAATAGTATCATAAATATATTCAACGGTTCTGTCAAATTCTTTTTCAGAATCTCCCAGGTTTTTTCCAATCTCCCACATCAAAAGTTTCACTACTTCCTGACGGGTTTCTTTCATTTGCTTTACGAAATTCTCCATGCATTTGATACGGTCCACCACTTTCATGGTTGGCCATAATCCCTGACCTTTATTATAAGAAGCATTGGCAGCTTCAACCACTTCGGCAGCTTCTTTTTCTGCCATAAACGGAATAGATCCTAATAATGTTGGTGTATATTTTTCTGTAGATGAAATGGTCGAAAACACAGGAGTAGTTTGTCCTGTCCATTGTTTTAGTTCGCCATTTACAAGATAAGTATCTTGGTTTATAAGGGTTTTAATCTGATACTCTTCTGGTATTAAACTCATAATCTGGTAATTTTATGTTTGGTTATTAATAGTTTATTAAAAGAAAAAAGAGGCTTTTTGCGCCTCTTTTTTTTGTTTTTATGGATTTATGGTTTCGCCTTCCCAATCCAGTATACCACCAAGCAAGTTGTAGGCATTATTGATACCTAACTCGTTCATAATCTGACATGCTTTAGCGCTTCTGGCTCCAGAACGGCAATACACATAATAATTTTTATTTTTATCCAGTTCTTCGATTTCGTAAATAAAACCTTGTCCTTTATTGATATCAATGTTTACGGCATTCTCGATATAGCCGTCATTAAATTCGTCTTCAGTTCTTACGTCCAGTATAACTGCATTCTCGTCAGCAGCAAGCTGATTAACCCAATCTTCTTGTGATAAATTCATAGTATCTGTTTTTTGTAAAATTACGACGTTTCTATTAATTAAAAACGTGCTCAATGCGATTTCGATTATTATTCTCAGAAAACGTTTTAGAGAAAGTATTATAATCAGTGAAACACAAATTTACTTACTATTTTTAAAATTACAGTCTATAAAATCGATAGAAAATAGGATTTTTGCATTTTCAAAAAATGCATCTTAAAAATAGTTTTCTGACAATTAATCTGATTTCAATCTGCTATCTTTACATTAAAATACAGACTTAAATCTTAATTTGATAAAAAAAGTGCGTCACGAATATTTTTTTGCCACAGATTAAAATGATTAGAATGATTAAAATTGTTTGCCACGAATTGCACAAATTTTCACTAATTGATTTATGAAACTTGTAGCTAAAAATATTTTTAACCACAGATTAAAATGATTAAAAATGTTCGCCACAAATTGCACTAATTCTCACTCATTAATTCGGGAAAATTTGTGAAATTCGTGGCAAAAAATATAATTTAAACATATAGAGGCATATTTTTTTTAAGTTTAGAGCAAAATAAATAACACTTTATTTACACATAGATATGTGCATTCATGTCAAGTGAAACGCCTTTTTCGAGTAACTAAAAGCTATGTTTCTATGTGTTAAACCGTTTTAATGCTTGATTTTTAAAAATTATATCTGTAAAAACCAGTTCAATCCGTAAAATCCGTGGGCTATTATTACCACAATTCATCCATGCAAAACTCACTTAAAAATATATTTCCTAATTTCTCCAACGAACTTATTTCGACTATCGAAGAAAACGGAAGTCTTCAAGATTTTGAAGCCGGAACCATTTTAATGCGAACCGGACAATACATAAAAAACACGGTGCTAATAACCAAAGGAAAAATCAAGATCTATCGCGAGGGCGAAGATGGCGGCGAATTTCTTATGTATTATCTACAACCCGGACAAGCCTGCGCCATTTCGATGATTTGTACTGCCAAAAGCGAAAAAAGCCAAATCATGGCAAAGGTTGTCGAAGATGTTTCTGTCATGATGATTCCGCTGCAAATGATGGACAAATGGATGATGGAACACAGATCATGGTACGAATTTGTCATCGAAACTTATAGAAGCAGGTTCGAAGAAGTTCTGGAAGTGGTTGATAATATCGCGTTTAGATCTATGGATGAGCGTTTAGAATTTTATTTAAAAAGACATTCCGACGCCTGTGGTTGCTCTGAAGTAAAATTATCTCATCAGGAAATCGCAACTGAACTGAATACCTCAAGAGAAGTCGTGTCCAGATTACTCAAAAAAATGGAACAAAGAGGTTTGGTCAAACTCAACCGAAACCAAATTGAATTATTAAACACGAATTAACACTAAGTTTTTTTTTAACCATTACGAAATTAATTACCCACGGACTTTACAGATTAAACGGGTTTTCGCTGGTTTATTTTGGCTTGTGAAATTGAGCGAAGTCGAAATACTCTATGCGTTTTCTCCCGAAGCCTCGGGACGCTCAAACTTACAAACGTTGTGCTTAAATAGTTTTTTTACCATTAAGATATTAAGAAAGTTAAGTTTAGGCTTTTTTATCTTAATGTGTAATAAGGAAATTCAGCAGTTTGGCTTAATTTTTCTTAATCTCTTAATGGTTAATAAAAAGCAAACCTGCGAAAACCCGTTTAATCCGTAAAATCCGTGGGCAAAAAATCAGTAACAAAAATATCTTTATGTGATAAATGTTACTGTACATTTCTATTTATCAAAGCAACTTTGCATAAAACAAATGCAATGGAATATTTAGGTTATTTTGCTTCGATTATTATAGGGATTTCCCTCGGCTTAATTGGTGGAGGCGGATCTATCTTAACCATTCCTATTTTAGTGTATTTATTTAAGGTAAATCCGGAGCAAGCTACCTCCTATTCTTTGTTCATTGTTGGACTAACTGCTATGTTTGGTAGTTACAGCCATTACAAAATGGGAAATCTAAAACTCAAATCGGCATTGTACTTTGCGATTCCGTCTGTAATTTCGATTTTGATTATTCGTGAAGTGATCTTTCCTCAAATTGCTTCGACATTATTTTCTATCGCTTCGTATTCCGTTTCAAAAGATTTTCTGATCATGATTATTTTCTCCGTACTAATGATCACAGCAGCAATCTCGATGATCCGAAAAAACAAACCTAAAATAAAAGCAACCGAAACCAATTACACACAACTAAGCATAATAGGTTTCGTAGTCGGAATCATAACCGGATTTCTGGGTGCCGGTGGTGGATTTTTAATCATTCCTGCCCTGCTCTTTTTCGCCAATCTACCCATGAAACAAGCCGTAGGAACATCATTATTGATCATTACTATAAATTCGACCATAGGTTTTGGAGGCGATTTATACATTGGTACACCCATAAATTATCCGTTTTTATTAGGCGTTTCTTCCATGGCCCTTTTCGGAATGATTATAGGAAGTCAGCTTTCTAAAAAAATTGACGGTACCAAACTAAAACCCATTTTTGGCTGGTTTGTTTTGGTAATGGGATTTTATATTATTACTAAGGAGGTTTTGTTTTAAGATTTTGTTTTCTCGCAGATTTAGGAGATTCAGAAGATTTTTTTTATAACTTTAATTTGTAGATTAAAAGCAAAAATGGGGAAACGAATGCTGCTTCCCCATTATTTATTCTTTATTTCCACCAGTGATAATAATTATGTAAACCGTCATATTCAAATCCACAACGCGGATATAATGTATTGCCTATGTCATTTGTCTTTTCAGTTTCCAGCATCAAACCACAGGCATTTGTTTCCTCGCACCATTGTTTACTGCGATCAATCAGCGCTACCGAAAGTCCTTTGCCTCTATAATCCGGATGTACAAAAAGATCACTCAACAACCATTGTTTTTGTAATTTTGTGTAGTGAAATAATTTGTAAAGCTGTACAAAACCAACAGCCTTTCCGCCCATAATCGCTAAAAAAATATCAGATTCATGGTTCAGTAATCGTTCTTTAAGAAATACTTTTCCTTTTTCGACATCAGATTCCTGACGGTAAAAAACACGATAAAGGTTAAAAAGTTCCGCTGCTTCGTCAAGATCTTCAATACTTGCTTTTTTGATTTGGTAATTCATTGTTTTAGATATTTTGATTAAAAAAGCGAAAGTATAGCAAAGAGCCAACTCACTTATAGTCCAGTTTATATAAAACAAGATCATCCAGTATTTACAACGTCAAAAAGACCTTTTTGTAATGAACAAATCGACAAATGATTTTTCTGTAAATCAATTTCTATTTAAGTTTCGAACTTTGACAAACAGAAAAAATCCGTTTTCCTGAGAGTAAACGGATTTTTATATTTTCGGCGTTTTCGCCTTGGCGAACGGGCTATCCGCTAAATTCCCGATTAACAAAAACTACGGCTAAAAAGCCTTGTTTTTCTAAATCGGGAGATACCACTCCTGTCGCTAACGGACTCGGGTAAAAATAAATATTTTAGAATTTCATTAATAAATTTAATTCCATTTCTGATTCATTCTTAATTCAAATAATAATTCATACAATTTTCTCAAACTGTAACTTCCTACTATTCCATAATCCTCAATAATTTTCTCTTTACCATTGTCATATCTAATTTTCAGAATTGAACTACCACTATCTTCTTCATATAACATGTTTTCATTTTGAAAATTTGCAAAATTCATGTATTCTAATAGTGCCAAAATTTGGTTATAATTTTCTTCTGTAATTACAGTTTTGAAAGTACCTTCCCTATTGTTATTGAAAAAAGACGACATTTTCTTCATATTTTCTTCCTCTGTTCCAAAATTAAAACGTTCAGCAAAAAAAGTTGAATTTCTTTCTTTATCAATTACTAATGAAAATACTGGACAAGTTCCATAACAGCCAAAAGTTGAAAACTCTATTTTTTCGATAGAATGCTTTACAGGTCGCTTATTATAATCAATAAATCCATCACATTTATAAATTAATGTGTGCTGTTCTACATTATTGCCTTTAGCACTCAAAACTCCTCTTCTCCGGTTATAAATTTGTAATACCGTTTGATTATTTTTCTGTGCAATCTTTGGAACAAAACATCCGTCACCTAAATTAATATTATACATTTTTACCGAATCTTTTGGAAAACTCATCAAAACTAAAGAACAGAAGTTGCATCTAATACTTCTTGATTCATCACAATTATGGTCATCTCCTATTAGTAAAAAATCTAACAAACCATTATTATCAAAATCTGCTTTATAATAATATTCGTTGATTTTAAGAGAATCACCTATTCTTCTACAGATAGAATCTTGAGCATCGCTTTCAGGCGCAAAATCATGTATTTTTTTTAGCTCAAATTTTGCAAATCTTTTACTATTTACACGAACATAATTTTCTAATTCCGTTTTACTTTTTAATGTATTGCTTTCATTTTTCTGAGAATAGCAATTTATAAAAAGGATTTGTATGGTTATGAAAATTATTCTTTTCATGATTAAAATTTAAAATATAATTCGTCCTTTTTACACATCCCGAACAATCAATGTTCCCCATACCCCACATCATCCATCTTCCCGCTAAAAACTCTGTACTGAATAATAAAATAAATAATCACCAAAAACAAAGCGATAAAAAACCAACTCATTCCGGCATTCAGCCCGTATGCTCCGGCGGCAGTATTATAAATCGTTAATGACGGATTTACATTATTTGTAGAAGGCAAAACATTCGGGAAAATCGAAACGGCTGTTGAGGCAAAACCTCCAACTAAAAATAAAGTTGAAAACAAAAATCCCATTCCGTCTTTTTGCCAGGAACGAACTTTAAACAAACCTAAAATTCCAACAAAAGTCATTAGTGGAAAAAACCAAAGAATTGGATTCTCGACAAAATTATGAAATGGTTTTGGCTCAATAAAATGCCAGATTTGAAGTGAAATACAAACTAAAACCAGTAACACTATATTCAGTTTAAAAACTACATTTTTCAGTTTTGGGTTCAACGCCGAATTCGTTTTATAAATAATCCAGTTCGCACCATGAATTGTCAGGGCAACAACACTTACAATTCCTAAAAAGAGGGTGAACCAGTCTATAATTCCCAATTCATTTGCTTGCGGACTAAAAGTAGGATTCCATAAAGGCAAAAAGAAATAATGCGCCTCTTGCGTCGAAACGCCATTGGTTACCATTCCTAAGTTTACACCACGAACAATATTCCCCAAAGCAATCCCGAAGAATAAGGCCAAAAGTAAACTGGCGATCCCAAAAGCTTTATCCCAAATGGCTTCCCACATGGGGTGGTGCACTTGTCCGCGCATTTCCAGACCAATTGCACGAAAAATCAACAACCATAAAATCATGATCAACGGCAAATAAAATCCGCTAAAAGATGAAGCGTATAAAGTAGGGAAAGCAAAAAACAAAACACCTCCGGCGGCAATAATCCAAACCTCATTGGCATCCCAAAACGGACCAATGGCGCTTGTAATTGCTTTTTTATCTTTCTCTTCTTTAGCAAAAAATAAATGAATAATTCCTGCTCCAAAATCGTAACCGTCTAATACAATATAAACGGCCAGAATTCCCATTAAAACAACGTACCAAAAAAATTCCATAATTATATTTTTTCTGAATTCAGTTCAACATTATGAGGCCCTTTATTGATGATTTTTCCAATCAAAAGCAAAAACAACATTCCAAGTAAAAGATACAATCCTATAAAACCTAATAAAGTAAATAAGGTATTTCCCGATGAAACAGTTGGTGAAGCTCCCGCTGTTGTTCTCAATAAATTATAAACGAGCCACGGTTGTCTTCCTAATTCGGCCGTATACCAACCTGTGGTATTGGCGATGTACGGAAATGGCATCATAAACATCAAAGACCATAAAATCCATTTGGTTTCGAATAATTTCTTTCTAAAAAGCTGTACAAGCGCCAAAGTCATCAAACCTATAAATATGGTTCCGAGTCCTACCATAATATGATAGGCATAATACAAACCGGAAATATTAGTAGGATGCAGATCTTCTTCAAACTGATCCAGACCTTTTATTTCCTGATGCCAGCTTCCGTAAGTAAGGAAACTCAGGATATTAGGAACAGCGATTTTATTGTCCAGTTTTTTGTCTTTTACATCAGGCTGACCTATTAAAACAATCTCAGAACCTTTCTTTTCGGTATGAAAAATTCCTTCCATTGCAGCAAAAGTTACCGGCTGGTATTTTACGACATTTTTAGCCAGTAAATCTCCCGTAGGAACTGCCACAATAAGACTCGAAATCAATCCGAAGATTACGCCGGTTTTCACAAACATTCTTCCAAAAGAAACATTCTTTTTACTTAAAATATAAAATGCCCCAATTCCGGCTACTACAAATGAACTTGTTACCAAAGATGCAGCCTGATTGTGTAAATAAGAAGGCCATAACCAAGGGTTAAGGAATAAAGCTTTGAAATTCGTCAAAACAAATTTACCGTTTTCCAGAATTTCATAACCTACCGGATTTTGCATCCACGAATGTGTGGCTATAATAAGGTATCCGCTGGCCCAGGAACCAATCATAATTAATAATCCAGTTACAAAATGCCATTTATGTCCAATTATTTTTTCTCCAAACAAAAAGATTCCCAGAAAAGAGGATTCTAAGAAAAAGGAGAACATACCTTCCATCGCCAGAGTCTGCCCGATGATTCCACCAGTTAACTCAGAGAATTTTGCCCAATTGGTTCCAAACTGAAATTCCATTGGGATTCCGGTTACCACACCCATCGCAAAATTCAGAGCGAAAATTTTCATCCAAAAATGCGTGGCGTGATTGTATTGATCGTCTTTAGTTTTAAGATATTTCCATTTAAAATAAACAATGATCAGCGAAAGACCCATTGTAAGTTGCGGAAAAAGATAGTGAAAAGTAATGGTGAAGGCGAATTGCATTCGGTCATAAAAAAGCATTTCTTCCATAGCGGTATTTTATTTATGAAGTCTCCTCAAATTTACCTATTAAAACATGAATTCCCTGTCTTTAAAAGAAGTTTTTTCTTTTTCAAACCATATAAGTTATATAAGAAAAATAAGCTTAGCCTTAATTACAAAAGGTTAAACATAATGCAATAAAAAAAATCTTTTAATACATTTAATATAAATTTAAAATTCGCAAAACCTAAAACAAATCTGTATCACTTATATTCAAAATTGATATTTATTTACAAATCTATACTTTAGAAATTTACTCTTCTTTCAAAATTCCTTTTACTAGACTTTCGTTTATTAAACCTTCGGCATAATTCCATAAAGTTTTTGAACCTTCTTTTATGATGCTCTTTTTTTCATACACTTTTTTATAAGGTACATCAAACTCTTTCCAGGTTCCTCCGTTATTAGAGGTGTTTTGCAATAAAGGTTCTAATCTGTCCATCGACCTTGCAAATTTGGCTTCGTTGGTTTCTCCTGCTTCAAATTCTTCCCAAATGGCAATCATTTCCTGAGCTTGCTTTTCGGGCAATAATCCAAAAATACGATTGGCCGCTAGTCGTTCCTCATCGGTATTATCGTGGCTTTTTTGTGTATCATACATAAAGACATCTCCAGCATCGATTTCGACAATATCATGCATCAAAACCATTTTTACGACTCTTAAAACATCAATTGGCTCGTTTGAATGTTCAGCCAAAACAATCGCCATCAAAGCCAGATGCCAACTGTGTTCCGCATCGTTTTCGTTTCGGTCGCTATTAAACAATTTCGTTTTGCGCTGAATGTATTTGACCTTATCAATTTCTTTTATAAAAGCAATCTGATTCAATAAATCTTCTGTGTTCATGACAATGAATTTTATAGATGTAAAATTACGTAGATTATTTTTTTACCCTATAAGTTATATAAGTTCATTTTAGCATAAGACCAATTACGTGACTTAAATTTACTTATATCACTTATATGGTTAAATTCGTCAATCTTGTTTCAATCTTAAATCATTTTATATACGATTTTTTTTGAATTTCCTATGGGCTTTATATGGTAAAACCATCCAACGCTTTTTTGCATAAAAATCAAATTTGTGTAACATAAGTCACCCATTTTAAGCAAAAAGTAGGTTACCTTTGTATTCCCTTATTTTTAGAATACATATCATGAAAATAGAACAAATTTACACCGGATGTTTAGCACAAGGTGCTTATTATATAACTTCGAATGGCGAAGCTGCCATTATTGATCCACTTAGAGAAATTCAGCCTTATCTGGATCGTTTAGAACGTGATAACGTCAAATTGAAATACATTTTCGAAACGCATTTTCACGCTGATTTTGTTTCAGGTCATATCGATTTGAGCAAAGAAACTCAGGCGCCAATTGTTTACGGACCTAATGCGGCTTGTGAATTTGATTGCATTTCTGCGAAAGACGGACAAGAATTCAAAATTGGAAAAATTACGATTAAGGCGTTGCATACTCCTGGTCATACCATGGAAAGCACGACTTATTTATTGATTGAAGAAAACGGAAAAGATCACGCTATTTTCTCTGGAGACACTTTATTTATTGGTGATGTGGGTCGTCCCGATTTGGCTCAAAAAGCTGCAGAAATGACACAAGATCAATTGGCGGGAATTTTATTTCATTCGCTAAGAGATAAAATCATGACTCTGGCTGATGATGTGATTGTTTACCCTGCTCATGGTGCGGGAAGCGCTTGCGGAAAAAACATGAGTAAAGAAACAGTCTCAACAATAGGCAATCAAAAAGCAACGAATTATGCTTTGCGCGCCAATATGACCCAAGCCGAATTTATCGAAGAAGTTACCGATGGTTTATTGCCTCCTCCAGCTTATTTCAGTATGAATGTGGCCATGAACAAACAAGGTTACGAAAGTTTCGAATCGGTTTTACACAACGGAATGAAAGCCATTGATGTAAGAGAATTTGAGGCTGTAGCCAAAGAAACCGGAGCGTTAATTTTAGATACCAGAAAAAGTGCCGATTTCTATAAAGGATTTATTCCGCAATCGATCAATATCGGAATCAACGGTGATTTTGCGCCATGGGTTGGAACTCTAGTTGCCGATGTAAAACAACCTATTATATTAGTTACTGAGGTTGGTCTTGAAGAAGAAACCGTAACCCGTTTAAGCCGTGTTGGTTTCGATTCGATCATCGGACATCTGGACGGTGGTTTTGAAGCCTGGGAAAAAGCCGGTTTTGAAACTGATACCGTAAATAGAATTTCGGCAGAACAATTCGACAGTGAGTTTAAAATTGAAGAAGACAAAGTAATCGACATTCGTAAAGAAACCGAATACGAAGCTGAACATATCGAGGATGCTTATAGCAAACCTTTAGCTTATATCAACGACTGGGTAAAAGACATTGACCCTAACGAGCATTTTTATTTGCATTGCGCCGGAGGATATCGCAGTATGATCGCAGCTTCGATTTTGCAAGCCCGTGGTTTCAGAAACTTTACAGAAATCGAAGGTGGTTTTGGTGCAATCGCAAAAACAAGTATTCCAAAATCAGATTTTGTTTGTCAAAATAAGATTTTAAAAGCATAAGATTTTTTCTACCATTAAGATGTTAAGAGAATTAAGTTGGTAGCTTTTAAAAGTGAAGTTTAAAAAGCATAAATTAAACATAATTTCTTACCATTAAGTTTATTAATCAAGGTATTCTTAATCCCCCTAATATCTTAATGCTAAAAAAATAAAAATCTAATTTTTAAATTAAAACATGAGTCTAATCGAAATCATCAAAGAACCTTGGCCTTGGTACGTTTCAGGCCCGCTAATTGGATTAACAGTTCCTATTTTATTGATTATCGGAAACAAATCTTTCGGGATTAGTTCTTCCCTTCGTCATATTTGCGCGGCTTGTATTCCGGCCAATATTTCGTTTTTTAAATACGACTGGAAAAAAGAAAGCTGGAATTTATTTTTCGTTTTCGGAATTTTCCTTGGCGGAGTGATCGCTGCCTATTTTCTGGCCAATCCAAATCCGGTCGAAATCTCGCCCCAACTTTCGGAGCAATTAGCTACTTACGGGATCACCGATCATTCGGGATTATTGCCAAAACAACTTTTCTCTTGGGAAAGTCTATTCACGCTTCGCGGATTCATTATGATTGTTGTTGGAGGATTTTTAGTTGGTTTTGGAACGCGTTATGCCGGCGGTTGCACAAGCGGACATGCGATTATGGGAATTTCAAATTTGCAATGGCCTTCATTAATCGCTACGATCTGTTTTATGATTGGCGGTTTTATTATGGCCAATTTGATTTTGCCTTATATTCTTTCACTTTAAAATTTCAAAAATGAATAATTTAGAAAATAAAAATACCGATACAGAAGGAACCAACGGAAGTCAGATAAAAGATTCAGGATTCTCGAATCTTAAATACATGCTGGTAGGAATCGTTTTTGGAATCGTATTCGTAAAAGCCGAAATCATCAGCTGGTACCGAATTCAGGAAATGTTTCAATTGCAATCTTTCTTTATGTATGGCGTAATTGGCAGCGCGGTTGTCGTTGGAGTTATATCCGTTCAGATCATAAAAAGATTCAATATCAAAACCCTTCAGGGAGAAAAAATCGAAATCCAGCCTAAAACTTTCAACAAAGGACAAATTTATGGCGGATTATTATTCGGTTTCGGCTGGGCAATCACCGGAGCTTGTCCCGGACCACTTTTCGCTCAAATTGGGACTGGAGTTACTGTAATTGCAGTTACTTTAATAAGTGCCATTTTAGGAACCTGGGTTTACGGTTATTTCAAAGACAAACTTCCTCATTAAGATTTAATACATAAAAAATGAGCAACACAACAGAACAACTACTATTAAGAAAAGCGAATATTACAGACTTGCCAGTTATCTGGACCATCATACAAGATGCCATCGAACAAAGACGTCAGGAAGGAAGTTCACAATGGCAAGATGGTTATCCTAACGAACTTAGCATTACCAACGATATAAATAATGGTTACGGATATGTACTTACAGAAAACGAAACCATTTTATCTTATTCTGCCATTATATTCGACAAAGAACCCGCTTACGAAGACATAGAAGGCGAATGGCTTACCAATGGAGATTATGGCGTTGTACATCGCGTAGCCGTATCAAAATGGGCAAAAGGAAAAGGTATTGCAACAAAGCTTTTTAAAAACGTAGAAGGTTTATGCCTCGAAAAGAATATTCATAGCATAAAAGTAGACACCAACTTTGACAATGTGCCTATGCTTAAAATTTTAGAACGATTAGAATATACCTATTGTGGCGAAGTCTATTTTAGAGGAGCAGCCCGAAAAGCTTTCGAAAAAAAGCTAGCTTAAAAAATATACAATCTCATAATTACGAATCAAACCCGGCTGAATTCAAAAAACTGTCGGGTTTCTTATTAAAAGCGTATCAAAAAAAATGAACAAAATATATTTTCAGATTTTATTATCCTTATTTTTAATAAGTTGCTCCAATACTAAAAAATCAACAGTTCACACATCAAATAAAACCTATGATGTTCAGCTTGATAGTTTAGAGTTATTTGATAAATCCAGAAACCGCAAAATTCCGGTCGCAATGTATCATCCAAAATCTGACACGAAAATAAACAACCAGCAGGTAATAATTTTCAGTCACGGATACGGAGAAAATAAAGGTGGAGACAATAAAATTTATTCTTACTTAACAGAACATTTAGCATCGCAAGGATATTTCGTTATCAGCATTCAGCACGAATTACCTACAGATGATCTTTTGGCAATGGAAGGAGATCTAAAAGTTACAAGAAGACCAAATTGGGAACGAGGTACAGAAAACATTCTTTATGTTTTAAACGAATTCAAAACAATCAATCCCGAATTAGATTTCAAGCACCTAACACTAATTGGCCATTCGAACGGTGGAGACATGACAGCTTTATTTGCTACCAAATATCCTAAGCTGGTTTATAAAATAATCACAATGGACAATCGAAGAATGCCTCTTCCAAGATTTAAGCATCCTATAATATACACGTTGCGCTCTAAAAACTATGCTGCAGACCAAGGCGTGTTACCCAACGAGCAAGAACAGAAAAAATACGGAATGACGGTTCAGTTCACCCCGATCAACCATAGTGATATGGATAATGACGCAACAACCGAAGAACGAAAAACACTATTTACCCACATCGAAAAATACTTAAGCGAGTAAATTCAGAAATCTAAAATTAAACTGGGCGTGCCACCATCCCGATAAGAGGGCAAATATACTTTGCGCTTATACGCCCTCTTATCGGCATGCTGTCAGGCTATCCGCACTGCTTGGGCAGTCAGCTCTTATCCCTCACGCGAACGAGTAAACTAGAAATTTAAAAAAAACTAGACGTTTCTTTCTTTCTAATCTGTAGAAAAAAACTATTTTGAGGCAATTATAACCTCTACTCCCATTTCTTCTAGTTTCGTTTTGGTTTCGATATCGATCCCATCATCGGTAATCAAAACATCGATCTTATCCAAATTACATATTTTACCAAAACCTCTCACATTCATTTTTGTAGAATCGACCAAGATAATAACCTTTTCCGCGACCGAAATCATGGCTTGATTAAGATGCGCTTCTAATGCATTTGAAGTACTTAATCCAAAATCTAAATGAAGTCCGTCAGCTCCTAAAAACAATTTATTACAGGAAAACTGGCTCAAAATTGCTTCCGATATAGGTCCAACCGCCGAGTTTGAGCTCTTACGAACATCACCACCCAATTGAATTGTATCCACATTTGGCTCCTTACTCAATTCTAAAGATACCTTTAAAGAAGGCGTAATCACTGTTAATTTCTGAAATCCCGAAATAATTTGTGCCAGATAATGAACATTAGATCCTGAACCCAATATGATATAATCGAAATTATTAATATACTTTAAAGCTTCTTTTGCTATCTGTTTTTTTTGCTCTACCTGCAAACCTTCTTTATCACTTAAATCTCTTTCGAAAGCATAAATAGGCTGTTTACTGGCACCGCCATGGGTACGGTGGAGCAGTTTCTCATTTTCTAAAAAGTTCAAATCCTTTCGTATCGTTACGGTTGAAACATTTAGAATTTCACATAAATCGGCCACATTTACATGTCCGTTTTTATCCAGTTCTTTAAGTATTTCTTCTTGTCTTTTATTTATAATAACCATAATAGCCTGATAATATTAAGATTTTTGAAGGTATAAATGTACGATAAAAAAATAATTCAAAAAAAACCTTATTCTATTACTTTAGTTTCGTTTAGTTTCATTAATTTTGCTTTAAAGAAATAAAAAACAGAAAAAGAAACAAAAACAAACACTATATGAAACGTTCAGAACAGTTATCGAAACTAAAAGACACTGAAAAGTGGGATGTAATTGTAATAGGAGGCGGAGCAAGCGGTCTGGGAACAGCTCTTGATGCAGCAAGCAGAGGCTACAAAACAATTTTGGTCGAAGCAGTAGATTTCGCCAAAGGAACATCAAGCAGAAGTACAAAATTAGTGCATGGCGGCGTACGTTACTTAGAACAAGGAGACGTGCACTTAGTAAAAGAAGCTCTTAAAGAAAGAGGTTTAATGGCACAAAATGCCGGTCACCTGGTTAAAAACCAATCTTTTGTAATTCCAAATTACAATTGGTGGGGCGGTTATTTTTATACCATAGGTTTAACTATTTATGATTTACTGGCCGGACGTTTAAGTTTAGGCCGTTCAAAATACATTTCGAAAAGAAAAACAATCGAAATGCTTCCTAACGTAGAAAAAAAAGGTTTATCAAGCGGTGTTATTTATCATGACGGACAATTTGATGATTCACGTCTTGCCATAAATATTGCTCAGACTGCAGCAGAAAAAGGCGCTTGTATTATAAATTACTGTAAAGTTGTCAACTTATTAAAAGACGACAACAATCAAGTGACCGGTGTTCAGGTGCTGGATCAGGAAACTGGAGACAAATACGATTTAAAAGGATCTGCTATTATAAATGCAACGGGAGTTTTTACCAATGCGATAATGAAACTAAACGATACTGTTTATAAAAAATATATCGTTCCAAGTCAGGGAATTCACCTGGTGTTTGATAAATCATTTTTACCTGGCGACCATGCGTTAATGATTCCTAAAACAAGTGATGGAAGAGTTTTGTTTGCTGTGCCATGGCATAACCGAATCGTAGTAGGAACAACAGATACCTTAATCAAAAAACAAAGCTTAGAGCCTATTGCCTTAGAAACCGAAATTGAATTTGTACTGGAAACAGCACAACGCTTTTTAGCAAAAAAACCAACCAGAGCCGACGTTCTGTCTGTTTTTGCAGGTCTGCGTCCTTTAGCTGCTCCGGAAGAAGAAGGAAAAAGCACAAAAGAAGTATCAAGAAGCCATAAAATCATAGTTTCTGAAACTGGTTTAATCACGATAACAGGTGGAAAATGGACCACTTACAGAAAAATTGCGGAAGACATTATAGACAAAGCCATTAAAACAAGAAAAATTCCGGCAAAAGGATGTAATACAGAGCATCTTGCTATTCACGGAAATCAGCCTACCACAACTTTAGACAGAGAAAATCACTTATATATTTATGGTTCTGATATTCCTAAAATACGCCAATTGCAACAAAGCGAACCAGAATTAAAAGAAAAAGTACATCCTGATCATGAATTTACAATGGCAGAAGTAGCCTGGGCTATTCGATACGAAATGGCCAGAACTGTAGATGATATTCTGGCAAGACGTGTTCGTTTATTATTCTTAGATGCAAGAGCTGCAGTTCAGTCTTCGGAAAAAGTAGCAAGATTATTAGCTAAAGAATTAGGACATGACGAAGCCTGGATAACTCAGGAAATTGAAAATTTCAAAGATATTTCAAAAGGATTTTTTCTGTCAGAATTTCGATAAAACGATCTGAATCTCAATAGAACTTTATTAACTTAATTATATACTATCAATCATGGAGAACAAATTAATTTTAGCTCTTGACCAGGGGACAACTTCCTCCAGAGCTATTCTCTTTAATCATGGCGGAGAAATCGTAAGCCTTTCTCAAAAACCATTTCAACAAATTTTCCCAAAACCAGGATGGGTAGAACACGACCCAAACGAAATCTGGTCTTCGCAAATAAGCACAGCTGCCGAAGTAATTGCAAAAGTAGGTATCTCAGGTAGAGAAGTCGCAGCAATTGGAATTACCAATCAGCGTGAAACTACTATTGTATGGGACAGGGAAACAAGTGAACCTATTTATAATGCCATTGTTTGGCAAGATCGTAGAACAGCAAAATTTTGTGACGAACTAAAAGCACAAGGCCATGCTGATATGATTCAGAAAAAAACAGGCTTAATTCTGGATGCTTATTTCTCCGGAACAAAAGTAAAATGGATTTTGGATAATGTTCCCGGAGCACGTAAAAAAGCAGAAGAAGGAAAGCTTTGTTTTGGAACTGTTGATACGTGGCTAATCTGGAAACTTACCCGCAGTAAGTTGTTCATGACCGATGTTTCTAATGCCAGCAGAACTTTACTATTCAATATTCATACTTTAGAATGGGATAATGAACTATTAGAATTATTCGATATTCCAAGAGCGATGTTGCCTGAAGTAAAAGAAAGCAGTGAAATTTACGGAGAAACCTGCACTACTCTATTTGCAACAAAAATTCCTATTGCCGGAGTTGCCGGAGATCAGCAAGCTGCTCTTTTTGGTCAATTGTGTACCAGTTCTGGGATGGTAAAAAATACTTACGGAACAGGTTGTTTTATGCTAATGAATACCGGCGAAAAACCTATTCTTTCCAGAAATAATTTATTGACTACAGTAGCCTGGAAAATCAACGGGAAAACAACTTATGCTTTAGAAGGAAGTGTTTTTGTTGGCGGTGCAGCTGTACAATGGTTACGAGACGGAGCAAAAATGATTAACTCATCAGAAGAAATCGAATCTCTGGCAGCAAGCGTGCCGGACAACGGCGGAGTTTATTTTGTTCCAGCCTTAACTGGTTTAGGAGCTCCATACTGGGATCAATATGCGAGAGGTGCAATGTTTGGCATCACCAGAGGAACCACTAATGCGCATATTGCCAGAGCAACTTTGGAAGGAATTGCCTATCAGGTAAATGACTTAGTAAAAGCTATGGAAGCAGATTTTGGAGATGAAGGAAAAGAACTAAGAGTTGACGGAGGAGCTGCAACAAATAATTTATTGATGCAATTTCAATCAGATATTTTTGAAAAAACAGTTACAAGACCAAAAACACTTGAAACAACTGCTTTAGGAGCTGCTTATCTTGCAGGACTTGCTGTAGGTTACTGGGAGAATCTGGATGCCTTGAAAGAGCAATGGTCTATAGATAAGGTATTTTCTCCAGAAATGGAAAAACCAAAAGTAGACAATCTGGTAAAAAACTGGAACAAAGCGGTTGGACGCGCATCTCAATGGATTGAAGACTAAAAAATATACATTATGACTCCCTTTATAGCAGAAATTTTAGGTACAATGGTAATGATTTTATTAGGAAATGGCGTTGTTGCAAACGTCAATCTTAAAGGTACGAACGGAAACAGTTCAGGTTGGATTGTAATTACCAGCGCGTGGGCATTTGCCGTTTTTGTAGGTGTAACTATTGCAGGACCTACTAGCGGGGCACATTTAAATCCTGTGGTTACTCTTGGATTGGCACTGATAGGAAAATTTAGCTGGGATTTAGTTCCTACTTATATCCTTGGTGAAATGATTGGGGCAATGTTAGGTGCTTTTTTAGTGTGGTTATCACATAAAGACCATTTTGCTGCAACAGAAGATGAAGGCGCAAAACTTTCTTGTTTTTCTACAGGACCAGCCATTAAAAACAATTTTTCTAATTTGTTAAGTGAAGCAATTGCAACTTTCGTTTTGATTTTTTCAATATTCTATATTGCAGGACCCAGCTTACAAATTGCAGCTGATACCAAAGCAACAATTGGTCTAGGAACTATAGGCGCACTTCCTGTTGCTATAGTCGTATGGGCCATTGGTCTTTCATTAGGAGGCACGACTGGATACGCTATAAACCCTGCAAGGGATTTAGGACCAAGAATAATGCATGCTATTTTACCTATAAAAGGAACTAGCAACTGGGGATACGCCTGGATACCTATCGTAGGCCCAATAATTGGAGCTTCGTTGGCTGCTGCATTATACCTCACGCTTAATTAACAACATCTTCTTTTAATCTAAAAATTTCATGAAAAATATTTTTCTTTCTATGGTATTAATCATAGGACTAGCTGGCTATGCTCAGGAAACAAAGCCTGAAAGCACGATAAGTAAAGAGCCAAGCCGATTAAATTTTAATGTTACTCTTGCAACCAGTCATCTCTGGAGAGGATTAATCATTAGCCCAAGCATGACCGCTATGGGAGATCTTCATTATACCTTTGATAAAAACCGAAACTTTTCGGTTGGAGTTTGGGGTGGTAATAGTTTTGATGGTAAATATACTGAGGTCGATTATTACGTTCAATACAAAAATAAAGGGCTGACAATTGGTCTTTGGGATTTGTTCAATACTACAAATGTTGAACATCCGGAAGTTTTTAATTATGACAAAAACACCACAACGCACCTTATCGATTTGAGAACTTCGTATCGTTTTTCTCAGGAATTTCCTTTACGAATTGAAGCTGATATTATTCTTTATGGAAATGATAAGGAATTACAACCTGATCTTGATTATAAAAACAGATATTCCACTTATGTAGAGTTAGGATATCCGTTGATAAAAAATGATCAAATTACATTAGATACTTATATAGGTGCAGGATTTTCGCTTGACGGAAAATCAAATCTATATTCTTCGAATACAGATCATAATTTCAACATAGTCAATGCAGGCTTTAAAGCTTCTAAGGATATTTCGATATTTCAATATAAACTTCCTGTTTTTGCAGGCATTATGTGGAATCCGGCTGAAAAATATACCCGTATGCAATTAGGAGTTTCATTATTCTAAAAACCGGAACTCATTATTTTTATCAAACCCGACACGTCTTTATGACCTGTCGGGTTTCTTGCATACGGGATTCGCATGAGGGATAGAAGTAAACTGCCGAAGCAGTGCGGATAGCCCGACAGCATCCCCTCATAATTTTAAATTTCTGATTTTAAATTTTAGATTCCTGATAAACCCGACAGATTCTATTGAATAATTATCAAAGCTCTATTTTAGCAAAACCAACACTGTTATTAAACAATCGTTAAATATTTACCAGACAGTATTTTAAGTAAAAAATTATATTATTTTTATACTAATTATATAGAGTTTATGTAGCTAGTTATTTCGCCTTTTTTGAATTAACAAAAATTTAACACGACATTTGTATATACAACTATTAAAAGATATACATTTGTATATACAAATTATACACTTACGACTATGACAATTGAAGAGGTTATAAAAAGTACAGTTAAGATGGATAATGCGAAAAAAGTTATTCTGAATATCATGTACACGCAAAACGTGATTCAGGATCATTTCAACGAGTTGATAAAACCGTATGATTTATCCGGAGAACAATATAATGTGTTACGTATATTAAGAGGACAAAAAGGAAATCCTGCTAATATGTGTGTAATACAGGAACGTATGCTGGCCAAAACAAGTAATACAACCCGATTGGTAGACAAATTATTACTAAAGGATTTTGTTACGAGAAATGTTTGCCCCGGCAATCGACGTAAAATTGAAGTTTTGATCACCCAAAAGGGATTAGATGTTTTGAAAGAATTAGACCCGAAAGTAGATGAACACGAGCGTGCATTTGCTGAGAATATAAGTCCTGAAGAATTAGAATTATTAAATAAATTATTAGAAAAATACCGAACCCAACAAAATTAATATTATGAGCACATTATTAGACAATCTAAACTGGAGATATGCAACAAAGAAGTTTGATGCAACAAAAAAAATATCTTCGGCAGATTTGAATACTTTAAAAGAGGCTGTTAGACTAGCTGCTTCTTCATACGGATTACAACCTTATAAAGTTGTTATTGTAGAAAATCCTGAAATTAGAGAGCAATTAAAAGCTGCTGCTTACGGTCAGACTCAAATTACTGACGCTTCTCAAATTTTTATTTTTGCTAACGACTTAAATGCCGGAGCAGAATCTGTAGATACTTACATCAAAAATATTAGCGAAACAAGAGGTGTTCCTGCTGATGCTTTGGCTGGATTTGCTGACATGATGAAAGGTACAATTGCTAACTTATCTCAGGATGCTAAAAATATCTGGACAGCAAAACAAACTTATATTGCTCTAGGAACTTTATTGGCTGCTGCTGCTGAATTGAAAATCGATGCAACACCAATGGAAGGATTTAATGCTGCTGCATTTAATGAAATCTTAGGTTTCGATAAATTAGGCTTAAACGCATCTGTTATCGCTACTGTAGGTTACAGACATGACGAAGATGACACACAACACTACAAAAAAGTTAGAAAATCTCACGAGGAATTATTTATCACTATATAATTATTATTAATCCAAAATCAATTTAAACAACATGAAAAATTTAAAAACAATTGCAATAGCATTATTCGTAGCAGCGGCTAGTATTTCAGTAAATGCTCAAACTAAAAAAATCGACGTAAAAGCATCTACTATCAAATGGGTAGGTAAAAAAGTAACTGGAGAACACTCTGGAACTGTAAACTTTAAAGACGGAGCTGTAGTTTTTAAAGGAAAAAAATTAACTGGTGGTTCTTTCACTGTTGATATGACTTCTTTAACTTCAACTGATTTAACTGGAGAATACCAAGGAAAATTGAATGGCCACTTAAAAGCTGACGATTTCTTTGGAACTGACAAATTCCCAACTGCAAAATTAGTTTTCAAAACTATCGGAGCTAAATCTACTGATGTTTACACAGTAACTGCTGATTTAACTATCAAAGGAATTACTAAACCAGTAACTTTTGACATCACTGTAGCAGGAAACACTGCAACTACTGCATTCAAAGTTGACAGAACTAAATACGGTATCAAATACAACTCTGGTAACTTCTTCGAAAACTTAGGAGATAAAACTATCAATGATGATTTCGAATTAACTGTAGCTTTAAAATTCTAATATTTTAAAATTCACACACAATTCTAATTATTATAAGAAAAACCCCAATGGTTCAAAACCATTGGGGTTTCTTTTTACATTATTTTCAAAAAGATAACATCCTTAATATTCGCATAACACTTTCGTAATAACATCTAATACTTTGATTAACATTGGGCTTCTAATTTTGGGCTAACTAAAAAAACAACCCTGGAATCAAAATTATAGTTATGAAAGCAAAAATACATATTGCAATTATTACTCTTCTAAGTACTTTATTTTTACAAGCACAACAGCAACCTAAAGGAATTATTGGCAACTCGAACTGGATGGGTAACTGGACCAATTTTAAGCCAGCCAATACTGAATATAACGAAGCAACAAATATTATTGCAGGTACTATCGACAAAGACACCAAATTATTAAAACGAAATACATATCAGTTAGTTGGCGTTGTTTACGTGACCAAAAATGCTGTTTTAACGATAGAACCCGGAACCGTTATTCGAGGAGACGACAAAACTTGCGGAACTCTTGTAATAACCAACGGAGCAAAAATTGTGGCCGAAGGTTTAGAAACTGATCCTATCGTTTTTACTTCAAATAAAGAAATTGCAGATAGAAAACCCGGAGATTGGGGAGGAATCATCATACTGGGAAAAGCGCCTATTAATACTATAGGTGGTGTACATACGCTACCTTTTGATCTGGAACCAATGCTAAATCATTACGGAGGTCAGGATGCCGAAGACAATTCAGGAATTTTAAAATATGTAAGAATTGAATATTCCGGTAGAAAACTGAGTGCTGCCAAAGAACTTAACGGACTTTCACTAGCCGGAGTGGGCCGAAAAACAGTTTTGAGCAATATCCAGATTAGTTTTTCAAACGATGATTCGTTCGAATGTTATGGCGGAGATTTAAATATGAACAATCTTGTTTCGTACAGAACTACAGATGATGATTTCGATTTTACACAAGGGGTTCAAATCAACATCAATAACAGTATTGCTATTCGTCATCCTTTTTCATCAGATATTTCAGGTTCAAGATGTTTCGAGGTAGATTCTTATGACAAAATTGGAAATACAGATATGAGCAAAAAATTGACTAAAATAAATGCGAGCAATATTACTCTTGTAAACTTGGAAGAAAACAATCAGGGACTTGTACGTGAGTCTGTTTACGTTAGAGAAAATACGCTGTTTAATTTATCGAACAGTATCATTTCAGGTTTTTCTCCCTTTGTTTTATTGGAAGGAAATATTGGAAACGGCGATTTTAATTTAGCTAAAATTACATTCAAAAACTTAATCGTTAACAATTGTAATGGTGGAATTGTAAGCGAAGCGGGTGGTGCAAATCCGTCAATTCAAAAATTCTATAGCAATCCTGATTTCGAAATAAATTATACAAAGCTCAAAAACAGCGAATTGTTTACAACGCCTAATATCAAAGGAAATCCGGATTTTAGAATGAACCAAAACAATACAATTGCGATTGGAAATTAGATCTTTAAAGTAATTTAAAACAGTAGAATTTAACAAATTTTAAAATTTAGAAAAGATTTTTTTGAAATTTTATGTATTCTAATCCAAATTACATTTATATCTTTGTCACATCAAAATAAAGAAATGAAAACATTAATGAACAATACTTGGTGGTGGAAGAATTTACGTCAAACGTCGTGAACGAAGCTTCCTATGGTACTGTAAAACTATAAATATAAAGGGCTTGTCATCACGACAAGCCCTTTTTTTTTGGTCGAAACTAAAACAAGAAAATATTAAAAATCAAAAACAACATACTTTGAAACCTTTTATACTCAACACACACTACAAACAAATTCTGGCAGACACGATTACGCCGGTAAGTATTTATTTTAAAATAAGAGATAAATTCCCGAATAGTTTATTACTGGAAAGTAGTGATTATCACGGAAATGACAACAGTTTCTCATACATCTGCTGCAACCCGATTGCAACGATTAAAATCGAAAACGAAATCATCTCAAAAACTTTTCCTGACGGAACAACAGAACAAATTGCAATCGATGCTTCTACCAATATTCCTCAGGTAATTCAGGAATTTTCAAGTCAGTTTCAATCCGAGAAAAACGATTTTAAATTCATTAATAATGGATTATTCGGATACATTTCTTACGATGCCGTTCGTTATTTCGAGAAAGTTTCGATTGCCAAAAAAGATACTGCGACTTTAATTCCTGATGTATTTTATGCAGTTTATCAAAACATCATCGCTATCAATCACTTTAAAAACGAAGCGTATATTTTCTGCCACAGCGTAGACGGAAAAAACAATATTGCCGAAATCGAGCAATTACTTCAATCCAGAAATATTGCATCCTACAAATTCACCAAAGAAGGCGAAGGTTTCTCTAACCTAACTGATGAGGAATTCAAACACAATGTGGCTTTAGCTAAAAAACATTGCTTCCGCGGAGATGTTTTTCAATTGGTATTATCACGCCGATTTACTCAAGGTTTTAAAGGTGATGAATTCAACGTTTACAGAGCTTTAAGAAGTATTAATCCATCTCCTTATTTATTCTTTTTTGATTATGGAGATTTCAAAATATTTGGGTCTTCGCCCGAAGCACAAATTATCGTAAAAAACAGAAAAGCTGAGATTCACCCCATCGCCGGAACATTCAAAAGAACCGGAAATGACGAACGCGATGCTGTCTTAGCCAAACAACTTTCTGAGGATAAAAAAGAAAATAGTGAACATGTCATGTTGGTTGATTTAGCCAGAAATGATTTAAGTAGAAATGGTCACAATGTAAACGTAGAAAAATATAGAGAAGTTCAGTTTTTCTCTCACGTAATTCACTTAGTTTCTAAAGTTACAGGACATTTACACGATAAAGCTACCACGATGCAAGTCGTTGCAGATACTTTCCCGGCAGGAACTTTAAGCGGTGCTCCAAAACACAGAGCGATGCAATTGATTGAAGATTACGAAAAAACAAATCGTAATTTCTACGGAGGAGCTATAGGTTTCATGGATTTTGAAGGCAACTTTAATCACGCGATTATGATTCGAACTTTCCTTAGTAAAAACCATCAATTACATTGTCAGGCGGGTGCCGGAATTGTTGCCAGTTCTGACGAAGAAAGTGAAATGCAGGAAGTTTATAATAAATTAAGAGCATTGAATACGGCCCTTGAAATGGCGGAGAAAATATAGAAAAAATTAGTTTCAAGTTTTTTTAATTTCAAATTTCAAGCTGTTGGAACGTGAAACCTGAAACTTGAAACAACAAAAACAAACCAAAAACATAACCTATGAAAAATATAATTCCTTTTTTTATCGCTTTCGTTCTTTTAGTATCATGTGAATCTAAGAAAGAAACAACGACAATTCCGTTAACAGGAACTTGGCGTCTGATATCAGCAGAAACCACTGAAAAAGATTCAACGTTTTCTACTTTCAATCCAAAAACAAAAATGATTAAAATTATAAATGACACCCATTTTGCTTTTTTTAATCATGATTTGAATAACGGAAAAGACAGTACGGCAGTATTCTTTGGCGGAGGTGGAAAATATACTTTAAAGGATAGTATTTATACAGAGAATTTAGAGTTTTTTAATAACAGACAATGGGAAAACGGAAAATTTGAGTTTACAGTAAAAATTAAAAATGACACACTGACTCAGAAAGGAATCGAAAAAGTAGAAAAATTAGGAATCGACCGCATTATTACTGAAAAATACGTTCGAGAAAAATAAAAATCAGTTTTCAGTCGCAGTTTTCAGTCACAGAACTTGAAACTTGAAACAAAGAAAACCTGAAACAAAGAAAACCTGAAACAAAACAAAAGACATGAAAAAAATATTAGTTATAGACAATTACGATAGTTTCACTTATAATTTAGTGCACTATTTAGAGGATTTAAACTGCGAAGTTACCGTATACAGAAACGATGAATTCGAAATTGACGAAATCGCTTCTTTCGATAAAATATTACTTTCTCCGGGTCCTGGAATTCCGGATGAAGCAGGTTTATTAAAAGCTGTAATTGCAAAATATGCTCCAACAAAAAGCATCTTAGGAGTTTGTTTAGGTCAACAAGCCATTGGGGAAGTTTTTGGAGGAACGCTTTCTAACCTTGATAAAGTATATCACGGAGTTGCTACAAATGTAAAAACCGTAGTTGCAGATGAAATTTTGTTTGAAGGTTTAGGAAACAAATTCGAAGTTGGGCGTTATCATTCATGGGTTGTTGATGCTAATTTGCCTGATGTTCTTGAAGCAACTTCAATAGACGAAAACGGACAAATTATGTCATTAAGACACAAAACTTTTGATGTTCGCGGAGTGCAGTTTCACCCCGAAAGTGTTTTGACGCCAAACGGAAAAAGAATTTTAGAGAACTGGATAAAGAGCTAGTTTACAATATTCAGTCGCAGTATTCAGTCTCAGAAAAAAAAACTTAGAATCTCATGAAAATAACTATTTCAGCAACTAAAGAAATCAACATTGAAGATATACTGATTTTATACCAAGCAAATGAATGGAGTTCAGCCAGTAAGCCCAATGAATTGTATAATGGCCTTTTGAATTCTGAAACTTTAATAACTGCCTGGGACGGAAAAAAGTTAGTGGGATTAGGAAATGCAATTTCCGATGGTTATTTAACCGTTTATTATCCACATTTATTGGTACTTCCTGATTATCAAGGAAAAGGAATTGGAAAATTGATTATGGATAAAATGCAGGAGAAATACAGTCACTTTCATATGCAAATGCTAACCGCCGACGGAAAATCAGTTGATTTCTATAAGAAAAACGGATTTGAACGTGCCGGAAAAACAGAACCTATGTGGATTTATCAGGGGAATGAACATTAAAAAAGTAGGCAGTCTCAGTCACAGTTTACAGTCTTAGCAACTTAGAGTCTTAGTAACTCAGAACCTTAAAGAAAAATGAAAAATATATTAAACAAATTAATCAGTCACGAAGTGCTTTCAAAAGAAGAAGCAAAAAACGTATTGATTAATATTTCAAGCGGTCAATACAATCCGAGCCAGATTTCGGCATTTTTGACTGTATTTATGATGCGAAGCATTACAATTGATGAACTTTCGGGCTTTCGTGAAGCTTTGTTAGAATTGTGCGTTCGCGTTGATTTATCAGCTTATAATACGATCGATTTATGCGGAACAGGTGGTGACGGAAAAGATACTTTCAACATCTCGACTTTAGCATCATTTATATCCGCCGGAGCGGGAATAAAGGTGGCCAAACACGGAAATTACGGCGTTTCATCGATTTCAGGTTCGAGCAACGTAATGGAAAAAATGGGAATCAAATTCAGCAATGATGCTTCGTTTTTAGAAAAATGTATTGACAAAGCTGGAATTTGTGTTTTGCACGCTCCCCTATTTCACCCGGCAATGAAAAACGTTGGGCCTATTCGTAAAGAATTAGCGGTAAAAACGTTCTTTAATATGTTGGGACCAATGGTAAATCCGTCATTTCCACAAAATCAATTGGTAGGTGTTTTCAATCTGGAACTAGCCAGAATGTATGCGTATTTATATCAAAATACTGATATAAATTTCACCATTTTACATTCGCTTGACGGATATGACGAAATCTCTTTAACAGGCCCGACCAAAACGATAACCTCACATATGGAAGGCATGCTAAAACCGGAAGATTTTGGCGTTCGTCTTTTATTGCAAAGCGAAATTGAAGGCGGAAAAACCATCGAAGAATCAGCAGATATGTTTACCAATATCATTTCTGGAAAAGGAACCGAAGCGCAGAACAATGTAGTATTGGCCAATGCTGCAATGGCGATTGCAACAGTTACAAAGTGTTCTCCTCTCGAAGGATTTGAATTGGCAAAAGAGAGTCTGTTCTCAGGAAAGGGATTAAAAGCATTGCAGACATTACAAGAATTAAGCAAATAAGAAACAAACACAAATTTCACGAATTAGCACAAATTAACTTTGCATCTTTGTGACTTTGTGGCAAAAGAAAAGCCATGAATATTTTAGATAAAATAATAGTTGATAAAAAACGAGAAGTCGTTCTTAAAAAATCAATCATTCCGGTTTCGCAATTGGAAAGTTCAGTATTTTTTGGAAGAGAAACCATTTCTTTAAGTCAAAAATTAAAAGCAAGTTCAACCGGAATTATTGCAGAACACAAACGTCGTTCTCCATCTAAATCAGTAATCAATCATAGTTTTACTGTTGAAGAAGTGGTGAAAGGATATGAAAATGCAGGAGCTTGCGGAATTTCGGTTTTAACGGATGGAAAATATTTCGGTGGTTCTCTTGACGATTTACTTTTGGCAAGAGCATCAGTAAATATTCCGCTATTGCGAAAAGAATTTATTGTCGACGAATACCAAATTCTGGAAGCCAAAGCTTTTGGAGCCGATTTAATTTTATTGATTGCAGCAGTTTTAACTCGCGAGGAAATCAAATCATTATCAGAATTTGCAAAGAAATTAGGTTTAGAAGTTCTACTGGAAGTTCACAATCAGGAAGAATTAGAAAAATCGATTATGCCAAGTTTAGATATGATTGGCGTAAACAACCGAAACCTAAAAACATTTGAAGTAAGCTTAGATTTCAGCAAACAATTGGCATCGCAAATTCCGGACGATTTCGTAAAAGTTTCCGAAAGCGGCATCTCATCAATCGAAGCCATTTCTGAACTACGTCCTTACGGTTATAACGGTTTCCTAATTGGAGAAAACTTCATGAAAACTGATAACGCCGGACAAGCAGCTATTGACTTTATTAGTCAGCTGTAGGCTTAAAAGTTCGCCACGAATTTCACGAATTAGCACCAATTGAACTAGTGCAATTCTTTGCAAAAAAACTTTGCGCCCCTGAGCCTTCGTGGCAAAAAACAAAAAAACTTAGTGTCTTAGAGCCTTCGTGGCAAAAACATCAAAAAAAATGAAACTCAAAATATGCGGCATGAAATATCCAGAAAACATTCTCGAAATAGGAGCGCTCCTACCCGATTATATGGGATTTATTTTCTGGGAGAAATCCGCACGATACTTTAACGGAACCATTCCTGAATTGATCAAAACCATCAAAAAAGTCGGTGTTTTTGTTGATCAGAGTCAGCAAGAAATTCTGAAAAAAGTAGCACAATACAATTTACAAGCTGTTCAGTTACACGGAAATGAGTCGGTTGAATTTTTATCAGAATTAAAAAAACAACTGCCTAAAAAAACCGAAATCATAAAAGTATTTTCGGCCGATAATGACTTTGATTTCGAAATCATAAAACCTTTCGAACCGGTTTGCGATTATTTTCTGTTTGATACCAAAGGAAAATTACCTGGCGGAAACGGAACCACTTTTGACTGGACGATATTAAAAAAATACAAATCTGATAAACCCTTCTTTTTGAGTGGCGGAATCGGAATGAACGAATTAAAAGCCATCGAAGAAATTTCAAAAACCAATCTTCCTATTTATGCTGTCGATATAAATAGTAAATTTGAAATCGAACCTGGTCTAAAAAACAAAAATCTATTTAGCAATTTCAAACGAAAATTTGATGTTGCCAACTTTTAAAATTGGAATAAAATGAATTTTAACGTTAACGAAAAAGGATATTACGGAGAATTTGGAGGAGCTTACATTCCTGAAATGCTGTACCCAAATGTAGAAGAATTACGCCAGAATTATTTAAAAATTACCAGCGAACCTGATTTTAAAGCCGAGTTCGATCAGTTACTAAAAGATTACGTTGGCCGCCCAAGTCCGCTTTATTTCGCCAAGCGTTTATCTGAAAAATACAATACAAAAGTTTACTTAAAAAGAGAAGACTTAAACCATACCGGAGCACACAAAGTCAATAACACCATTGGGCAAATATTAGTTGCCAAACGTTTGGGCAAAAAAAGAATCATTGCCGAAACTGGAGCGGGTCAGCACGGTGTAGCAACGGCGACAGTTTGTGCCCTTATGGGAATGGAATGTATCGTATACATGGGAGAAATCGACATTGCGCGTCAGGCGCCAAACGTGGCGCGTATGAAAATGTTAGGCGCTGAGGTACGTCCGGCACTTTCGGGTTCAAGAACTTTAAAAGACGCTACAAACGAAGCAATTCGTGACTGGATCAATAATCCGGTTGACACCCATTATATTATTGGATCTGCGATTGGGCCGCATCCTTATCCGGATATGGTGACACGTTTTCAGAGTGTAATTTCTGAAGAAATAAAATGGCAGTTAAAAGAAAAAGAAGGACGTGAAAATCCTGATTATGTTGTCGCTTGTATTGGTGGCGGAAGTAATGCTGCCGGAACGTATTATCACTTTTTGCACGAACCAGAAGTGGGTATTATTGCCGTTGAAGCAGCCGGAAAAGGCGTAGATAGCGGTCATAGTGCAGCAACCAGTAAATTAGGAAAAGTGGGCGTTATTCACGGTTGCAAAACCCTTTTAATGCAAACTCCTGACGGACAAATTACCGAGCCATATTCAATTTCGGCAGGTTTAGATTATCCGGGAGTTGGACCAATGCACGCACATTTGGCACAAACCGGTCGTGGCGAATTTTTCTCTGTGACTGATGATGATGCTATGAATGCCGGATTGCAATTAACGAAATTAGAAGGAATTATCCCGGCAATAGAGAGCGCGCATGCTTTTGCAGTTTTAGATCAAAAGAAATTTAAGCCAACTGATATTGTCGTTATAAGTCTTTCTGGTCGTGGAGACAAAGATTTAGATAATTATATCGATTACTTTAAATTATAAGATTAATTTGGGCGTTACCTCCCGCGCGGGCTATCCGCTATATTCCCGATTAACAAAAACTACGGCTAAAAAGCCTTGTTTTTCTAAATCGGGAGATACCGCTCCTATCCCTAACGCAAACAAACAACGAGAAAAATAATAATTATGGAAAAGTTATTTTCATACGGAACATTAAGATCGAAACAAATTCAAATGCAGCTTTTCAAAAAGCTATTAACGGGAATACCGGATCAGTTACTTGGCCACAAACTAAAAAGTCTTCAAATCGAAGAAGAATTTGGAATGGCAGACTATGTTGTAGCTGTACCGAGCGCAGATTCTTCAGATCCTATACATGGTGTTGCTTTTAATATTTCGGCTTCGGATTTAGCTAAAGTAGATATATTCGAATCTAATGCTTATAAAAGAGTTCAGGTTACGTTGAAGTCTGGAACAGTTGCCTGGGTTTATATCGAAAATAAATAAAAGTCGATATGATTTTAGCCGCTGCACAAACAAAACCAACCCGAGGAGATATTGAAGCTAATTTATTAGATCATTATCGCCTTATAGAATTAGCTGTGCAAAATAGAGTACAATTAATCGCATTTCCTGAAATGTCAATTACAGGTTACGAAAGAGAAAATGCTCAACAACTAGCTTTCAAAAAAGACGATTCCCGTTTGGATTATTTAAGACAATTGGCTGTCGAAAATAATATCATTATTGTTGCTGGAGCACCAATTGAGATCGAAACGAAATTGTTTATTGGCGAATTTATTATCACACCGGATAATTCAGTTGCAGTTTATACAAAACAATTTTTACATGAAGGCGAAGATGAGTTTTTCCAATCTTCTTTCGATTACAATCCGATGATTACAATTGAAGATAAAAAGATTTCGTTTGCCATTTGTGCTGATATTGATAATCCGCTGCATTCGGAAAATGCCTGTAAAAAAGAAACTGATATTTATATCGCAAGCATCTTTTTTACTCCAAACGGAATTCCGAATGCCTATAGAGATTTACAAAGCTATGCTCAAAAGCATAAAATGAATGTTTTGATGTCTAATTTTGCTGGAGAATCATGGGGTTATCCTTCAGCAGGACAAAGTGCATTTTGGAATAACAAAGGTGAATTGATTGCTCAAATGAACGATTCAGATTCCGGATTATTATTAATCGAAAATAAAAATGATAATTGGATAAGTAAAATTATAAAAAAATAATGCCACAGATTTCACAGATTAGAACAGATTTTTTGTTTCGCGCAGATTCTGCAGATTACAGCAGATTTAATTAAAAAAATCTGCATGAAGCAGCTTAAATCAATTTAAATCTGCGTGAAACAAATTTTCAGCAGTAATCAGTAAAAATCTTTTAATCTGTGGCAAAAAAAAACTCAAAAAACACCTACAAGGTTTTGAAAACCTTGCAGGAGTAAATAAAAAGATAAAAAAATGAACAGAATAACTCAAAAATTACAAGAAGATAAAAAGATACTTTCTATTTATTTTTCGGCTGGATATCCTAACTTAAATGATACCGTTCAGATCATTCAGGATTTAGAAAAAAATGGCGTTGACTTAATCGAAATTGGTTTGCCTTTTAGCGATCCTTTGGCCGACGGACCAACGATTCAGGCGAGTTCGACTAAGGCGCTTCATAACGGAATGACGACTCAAATTCTATTCGATCAATTGAAGAACATCCGCGAAAGCGTAAAAATTCCGTTGATTATTATGGGATATTTCAACCCGATGTTACAATACGGAGTTGAAGAATTTTGTAAAAAATGTGCTGAAATTGGTATCGATGGTTTAATTATTCCTGATTTACCGGTAGATGTTTACGCAGACGAATATAAAGCAATTTTCGAAAAATACGGATTGATAAACGTGTTCCTGATTACGCCACAAACTTCTGACCAACGTATTGGTTTTATCGACAGTGTTTCAAACGGATTCATTTATATGGTAAGTTCTGCAAGTGTTACAGGATCTCAATCAGGTTTTGGAAACGTTCAGGAAGATTATTTCGAAAGAATTTCAAACATGAATCTTAAAAATCCACAAATTATTGGTTTCGGAATTTCGAATAAAGAAACTTTTACACAGGCAACTAAGTTTGCAAAAGGAGCTATTATTGGTAGCGCTTTTATTAAACATTTAAGCGAGAATGGTTCTGGTAAAATTGCGGAATTTGTTGGGGAAATTCGATAAAACTAATTTTTCTAACATATATAATAACGTCTAGTCTGTCATTCCGACGAAGGAGGAATCTCCGTTGCAAAATCACCAAAGATTGACTCTTGATTACGGAGTTACTTGAGAAGATTCCTCCTCCGTCGGAATGACAAGATTAGGAAAAATACATAGCTGAAATAATATCATTCATAATATTATTTCAGCTTTTTTTGTTGATAAACATTGGCTTCAAAGAGTGTTTTCACTCTAAAACCACTACAAGGTTTTCTGTTAAAATTATGTTAAAATAAAATTAAACAACTGTTTAATTTAAACGCTTGTTTAATTTTGTGGCCAATTAGAAACAATACCATGTCAAACTTCGAATTAAACGATAAAAAAATTCAAATTCTTGAGGTTGCTGAAAAGCTATTCTCTGAAAAAGGATTCGAAGGAACTTCTATACGAGACATCTCAAAACATGCCAAAATAAATATTGCCATGGTTTCGTATTATTTTGGTTCTAAAGAAAGACTGCTTGAAGCGTTAATTATCTACAAAACTTCTGATTTAAAATTACAACTCGAAAATTTATTACAGGAAAATCTCGAACCTATTGAAAAAGTCAATAAATTAATCGAAATTTACATTAACCGAATAAGTTGTAACAAAGGGATTTTCAGAGTGTTGCATTTTGAAATCAACGCAAAAAAAAGAGAGAAAAGTTTTATTGCTTTTACAGAATTAAAAAAAGGAAATCTAAAATCTGTTGAGAGTATTATTGCTCAAGGTCAGGCTAAAGGCGTTTTCAGGAAAGATGTTATTATCCCGCTGATTACTCCAACCATTATTGGAACCTTTTTTCACTTTCATATGAACAAACCTTTCTTCGAAGAATTACTGAATTTAAAAACAGAAGCTCTGTACAATGATTACATTAAAACCAGTCTTACAAAGCACATTCAACAAACTATAAAAGCTCTACTTGTTTATGAAAATTAATCAATTAATGCTCTTTGGTATTTTCTTTATCGGAATTTCATCAATAGAAGCACAAGAAAAAACAAGTTTAACCTTAGACGAAGCCGTGAAGTTGGCTTGGGAAAAAAGTAACGAAGTTACTCTTGCCAGTACTAAGGTAAACACAAAAAAGTACGAATTACAAGAAGTTAAAAACAATCAGTATCCGGATATTAAAGTTTCGGGACAATACCAACGCCTTACAAAAGCGTCGATTGATATGCCAAATCAGGGAGAAAACGCATCTTTAGCCTCTCCTGACAGAGCAATGATTGGAATGGCAAATTTAAGCTTGCCTCTTTTTGCAGGATTTAAAATTCAAAATAGCATTAACGCATCGGACAATTTATATGAAGCAGAAAATGCAAATGCTGCTAAAACAAAAGAAGATGTTGCTTTAAGAGTTATTACTTATTATACTGCTCTATATAAAGCTCAAAAAACTTTGGATGTTTTAAATGAAAATCAAAAAAGCGCGAAACAGCGTGTTACTGATTTTACAGAATTAGAGAAAAACGGAATTATCCCGAGAAATGATTTATTAAAGTCACAATTATTAGTTTCAAAAACGCAATTATCTATTGATGAAGCTACTAACAACCTTAATAATATCAACTTTTATCTGACTACTTTATTGAAGCTGGATCCAAGTACAAAACTTCAGGTTAACGAAGCTGATTTCTTTAATTTAAAAACGAATAATGCACCAACATCTGATGTTTTAGCACTTCAAAACAGAAAAGATTTAGAAGCGATTCGTTTTCAACAAAAAGCTTCTGAAGCCAATATCAAAGTGGCAAGAGCAGCATACTATCCTACATTAGCATTACTTGGCGGATATACTGCTTTAGATCTTAAAGATATTATTACTGTAAAATATGCCATGAACTTTGGTCTGGGTTTAACTTATGATATCTCTGGAATTTACAAAAACAGCGCTCATGTAAGAGAAGCTGAAAGCAGAGCTTTGGAGGTTAAAAATACAGAAGCCGTAATGACAGATCGTATTAAAGTTGAAGTTCAAAAATCTATTGAAGATTATGACCTGGCTATTAATCAAAGTGTGGTTTATGACGAAGCGCTTCAACAGGCATCGGAAAATTACAGACTTGTAAAAGATAAGTTCGACAATGGTTTAGCGGATACCAATGATTTGGTTGAAGCCGATGTTGAGCAATTAAGCGCTAAGATCAATACCGCTGTATCTAAGGCAACAATTATTCAAAAATATTACGAATTACTTTCAGTATCAGGACAATTATCACAATCATTCAATCTTTCTAAAATATAATCGATAGCTCTCATGGAAAAGAAAAAAACAAATACTAAATTCATCATTATACTAACCGTGTTGGTTTTAGTGGGCGGAACTTACGGAATAACAAAATACATGCACTCCTTAGCCCACGAAGAAACAGATGATGCTCAGATCGAGAAAAAAATGAATCCAATTATTCCTAGAGTATCTGGATATATTAGCAAAGTGTATGTAAAAGATAATGATTTTGTAAAAAAAGGAGATACTTTATTTACTATCGATAAAAGAGATTACCAATTAAAAATCGATGAAGCGAATGCTGCATTATTAGGTGCTGAAGGTCAATACGAAGCTGCAAAAGCAGATATTGGGAGTGCAAATGCAAACATTTCGGTTTCTGATGCTCAAATGAGATCTGCAACGGGGTCTATCGAAAGTGCAAAAATCAGATTAAGACAAATTACTAACGATTACAACCGTTACAATAATCTTTACAAAACGCACACGATTACAAAACAACAATATGAGCAGGCATTATCTGCAAAAGATGAAGCTGAAAACCAGGTTCGTGTTTTAGAACAACAACAAAGAGCAAGTTCTTACCAAAAATCAGTAATTCAGTCAAAATCTAAAGTTTCTGACAAACAAACTGAAGTTGCTGCTGCAAATATCAAAAGAGCTAAAACAATGTTGGATGTTGCTCATTTGAACCTAACGTATACTGTTGTAACTGCAGCAATTGACGGTCAGGTTTCTAAAGTTGATATTCAGCCAGGACAATTGGTTCAGCCAGGACAATCTTTATTTTATATCATCAATAACAATGAAGCATGGGTTGTAGCAAACTTTAAAGAAACACAATTAAACAAAATGGTTGTGGGACAAAAAGTAAGCTTAAAAGTAGATGCTTATCCGAACTACGAATTCAAAGGTACCTTAACTTCATTTTCTCCTGCAACAGGATCACGTTTTTCATTATTACCTCCTGATAATGCAACAGGTAACTTCGTAAAAACAATTCAGAGATTACCGGTAAAAATTAGTTTAGATGAATCAAACGATCCTGAAAAAGTAAAATTACTAAGACCGGGAATGAATGTTGACGTAGATGTACATTTAAAATAAAATAATGACAGCAGTACAAGGAGACGACGATTTAGTAGAATACGGTTACAGACGTGTCATTATTACGATTACTGCAGTACTTTGTGCACTGTTGGAAATTGTAGATACCACGATTGTAAACGTAGCACTAACAGACATGCGAGGTAGCCTTGGTGCTACTTTGACTGATGTGGCTTGGGTAATTACAGCATACGCAATTGCGAATGTTATTGTAATTCCGATGACGAGTTGGCTTTCGCAGCAATTTGGAAGACGTAACTATTTTGTGGCTTCTATCATAATATTTACAGTCTGCTCCTTTTTGTGTGGTAATGCCAGTAATATTTGGGAACTGGTGGCTTTTAGGTTTGTACAAGGTATGGGTGGTGGCGCCTTATTGGTAACCGCTCAAACCATTATCACCGAGAGTTATCCCGTGGCAAAACGTGGTATGGCGCAAGCTATTTACGGTATGGGTGTAATTGTTGGTCCAACTTTAGGTCCGCCTTTAGGAGGATATTTAGTAGATAATTACTCTTGGCCTTATATATTTTATATCAATATACCGTTAGGGATTATTGCAACTATTTTGGCTCTTACTTTTGTAAGAAGTCCAAAATACGGAGAGAAATTAAAAGCAAATCAGGTTGACTGGTGGGGAATCATATTGTTGGCCGCTTTTATTGGTTCATTACAATTTGTTCTGGAACACGGACAACAAGACGATTGGTTTAACGATTCGACAATTGTAACCCTAAGTGTTGTTACAGTTCTTGGATTGGTATTGTTTATCTGGAGAGAGCTTACTTATAAACATCCAATTGTAAATTTAAGTGTTTTAAAAGACGGGAATTTAAGAATTGGAACCGTAATGTGTTTTATTCTTGGTTTCGGTTTATACGGATCGACTTTGATTATCCCGATTTATACGCAATCTATTTTAGGATGGACTGCAACTGATGCCGGATTATTACTGATCCCTGGTTCGATTACAACAGCGATCATGATGCCATTTGTTGGTAATATGATTCAAAAAGGGGTTCCGCAAGGATATATGGTGGGAGTAGGATTTTTAATTTTCTTCTTCTTTACCTTTATGATGCGAAACCGTCTTACGCCTGATACCGGAGTTGAACATATGTACTGGCCTTTGATTTTAAGAGGAATTGGTTTAGGATTACTTTTTGTACCTATTACAACACTTTCGCTTTCTACATTAAAAGGAAAACATATTGGTGAAGGTGCTGCTTTTACTGGAATGATGAGACAATTAGGTGGTTCATTTGGTATTGCCATTATTACCACTTTTATCACTCGTTTAAGTCAGGAACACAGAGTTAATTTATTAACGAATTTAGATCCTGCCAATTATCAGGTGCAACAACGTATACTAGGAATGCAAAGAGCTTTTGAAGCGAAAGGTTATAGTGCCGATGTTGCCCTTAAAAAAGCCTATCAGGCAATAGATTACGCAGTTTTGAAACAAAGTACAGTGATGTCGTATATGGATATTTTTATGTATCTGGGAATCATGTTCTTATTCTGTATACCAATTATTCTTTTCATTAAAAAAGGAAAAAACAAAATTAATCCTGCTGATGCAATGCATTAATAATAATTGATTTATAATACAAAAAAGCCGGACTATTTATTTAGTCCGGCTTTTTTATTTTTATATAATGATCTTCTGGATTTGAAGAGATTGAAATTGTTTCCTACAATATTTTTTGAATCTGAAGGATTAAAATTCCTGCCTACAATATGTCCCGAGTCTCCAACTCTCTAGTCAAAACTTTAAACCTTAGCAGTTTCTAAAAAAAACCTCCCCTTTGCCACTTGCCACTTTGAACCTTTGTCCCTCAAAAAAAAACTATCTCGTAAACACCAAATGATTTCCTTCTGAAAGATTAGCATCAAAATGATATCCTTCATAATTGAATCCTTTTAGGTCATCAATAGTTTCCGCATTCGTATCAATAATGTAACGTACCATCATCCCTCTCGCTTTTTTAGCAAAAAAACTGATTATTTTTAGTTTTCCATCTTTATAATCTTTAAAGTCCGGAGTAATTACAGGAACTTTTAGAGCCTTAACATCTACTGCCGAAAAATATTCGTTACTGGCCAAATTCACAAACAATTCTCCTTTTTCTAATTCTTTGTTTAAAGCTTTAGTAACGGTTGGTTTCCAGAATTCGTGCAGATTTTTGTATTCACCAACTGGCAATTTAGTCCCCATTTCTAAACGGTATGCCTGCATTAAATCTAATGGTTTTAAAACACCGTAAAGACCTGAAAGAATTCTAAGTTTGCTTTGTAAAACATCTAACTTTTCAAGCGGAATTGTGTAAGCATCCAATCCTGTATATACATCTCCGTCAAAAGTATAAATTGCTGGATGTGCATTTTCAGGCGTAAAAGGTGTTTTCCAATCCTGATTTCTCTTCCAGTTTAAATCTGATAATTTATCTGAGATTGACATTAAGTCTGATAATTCAGCTGGTTTTTTTTCTTTTAAAACTTTATGAACCTGACGTGCTTCTTTCAAAAAAGCCGGTTCTGTATATTGAGTTGTTGGTAATTCTTTTTCGAAATTTAATGACTTCGCTGGCGATATAACAATTTTCATGTGTGCGTTTTTATATGATTCAAAAATACAAATTGAAATTTTAAAAATTATCGTTTACAATTGATTTGTTTTATTGCTGCATAGTTTTTTCCGCCACGAATTGCACGAATTTCCACGAATTATTTTTTTATTAAGATTGCGAAGATTTTTGTGCCATAGATTAAAAGATTTCCACAGATTTTTTTTTAAAATCCATTTAAACCTTTAATCTGCGGCTATATTTTTTACGCCAAGAATTGCACTAATTTTTTAATCCTTTTTATTTCATTAATCTGTGGCTGAAAAAAATTAATTAGTGGAAATTCGTGCAATTCGTGGCAACTCTTTCTCAATTCATAAAAATTGACGTTACAAAATGTGAAATTGTTCAAAAAAGTCAACAATACATTATTATAGGCATTTTCTATGTTGTAAATTTGCAGACGTTTCATTCTCTTCAAGAAAAGAAATGTAATATTTAAAATTAGTGAATTCGTGGCTATACAAACAAATTATAAAACAGCATTACAACATAAAATCTTCGAAATAATTTCGAAAGCATCTCAGGAACTCAATGTCGATAGTTATGTTATTGGCGGTTTTGTTCGGGATTTGCTTTTAAATCGGGGTTCAAAAAAAGACATTGATGTGGTTGCTGTTGGCAGTGGTATAGAATTGGCTTTGAAAGTTTCTGAATTACTTCCTAAAAAACCAAAAGTACAGGTTTTTAAAACTTACGGAACGGCAATGTTGCGTTTTGAAGATACTGATATAGAATTTGTAGGAGCACGAAAAGAGTCTTATAATTTTGACAGCAGAAATCCTATTGTCGAAAACGGAACGCTTGAAGACGATCAAAACCGTCGTGATTTTACCATCAATGCTTTGGCTTTATCTCTAAACGAAAAAACATTCGGAGATCTTTCTGATCCTTTTAATGGTTTGGCTGATTTAGAGAACAAAACGATTAAAACGCCTTTAAATCCTGACATTACTTACTCTGATGATCCTTTGAGAATGTTGCGTGCGATTCGTTTTGCAACGCAATTGAATTTCGAAATCGAAGAGAATTCATTGAATGCTATCACCAAAAATGCAGATCGTATCAAAATTATCTCTGGCGAAAGAATTGTAGACGAATTAAACAAAATTTTATCTACACTTAAACCGTCAACAGGATTTTTACTTTTATATAAAACTGGGCTTTTGGATATTATTTTACCCGAGTTAACAGCGCTTAATCAGGTCGAAGAAATTGAAGGTCATACTCATAAAAACAACTTTTATCATACACTTGAAGTGGTTGATAATATCTGCCCAAATACAGATGATGTCTGGTTACGCTGGTCGGCTTTGTTGCATGATATTGGGAAAGCGCCAACAAAACGGTTTAATAAAAAACAAGGATGGACTTTTCACGGACATGAGTTTTTAGGTGGTAAAATGGCTAAAAAAATATTCGAACGTTTGCATATGCCATTGAATCACAAAATGAAATTTGTGCAAAAAATGGTTATTATGAGTTCGCGGCCGATTGTTTTGGCACAGGATATTGTAACCGATAGCGCAGTTCGTCGTTTGGTTTTTGATGCCGGTGAAGATGTAGATGATTTAATGACGTTATGTGAAGCTGATATTACAACCAAAAATCCGTCGAAGTTTAAGAAATATCATAAAAACTTTGAAATCGTTCGCAAGAAAATTGTTGAAGTAGAAGAACGTGATCATGTTCGTAATTTTCAACCGCCAATTTCAGGTGAAGAAATTATGGAATTGTTCGATTTAAAACCTTCACGCGAGATTGGAGTTTTGAAAGAAGCGGTGAAAGAAGCTATTTTAGAAGGTGATATCCCGAATGAATATCAGGCTGCTTATGATTTTATTATTAAAAGAGCTGCAAAATTAAATTTAACGCCTAAAAAGTAATGGATCTATTAGGGGCTATTTTTTCTATTATTTTAATATTAATAGTTTTAGTAACTAATATTATTTTTATTAGAAAAATTAATAGAACTAACAGTAGTCACTATAAATATAAAATCTTCTTTTTTTTAATCAGTATTGCTTCCATATCTGCTATAATGATTATAGGCGCGATTTTTCAAAATGCAGTTCTAATTGATTATTTTAAAATAACAATGAACATTGAAAGCTATCAATATAGAATAATAGTTATGACAGTGATCCTAATTATCAACATTATAGCAAACTTTACTTTATTAAAACTTTATTTAAAAAGAAGAGAACGAAAAAGCAAAAACAAAATTAACGAGATTGAATTAATTGGAAAAGAATGAAAAAAGAGAATAAATCAGTAATCATTTGGTTACTATCAGGTTGTGTTTTATTGTTTTTAATGGTTGTTGTTGGCGGAATTACCCGTTTGACTAATTCAGGTTTATCAATGACCGATTGGCATTTGGTAACCGACACCTTCCCTCCTTTGACGGATGCAAAATGGAATGAAGCTTTCGAGCAATACAAAAAATTTCCTGAGTATCAAAAAATCAACATTCATAACGATTTTCAACTAGCAGATTATAAGTTTATTTACTTCTGGGAATGGTTCCACCGTTTTATTGGTAGAATCATAGGATTGGTTTTCTTTGTTCCTTTTGTTTATTTTTTAATGAAAAAGAAACTGGACCGTGCAACTGTCAAAAAATGTATCGTTCTTTTGGCAATGGGAGCATTTCAGGGTTTCCTTGGATGGTTCATGGTTCGCAGCGGATTAATCGATAATCCAGACGTAAGTCACTTTAGACTTTCTTTGCACCTTACTTTTGCATTTATCACTTTCGCCTATACTTTATGGGTTGCATTGGATTTAATTTATCCTGAAAGAACGATTACTAAAGTAATTCCGCTTCGTAATATTGCAAGATTTGCTTTAGTTGCTTTATTAATTCAAATTATTTATGGTGGTTTTGTAGCAGGATTAAATGCAGGATTAATTCACAATCATTGGCCATTAATGAGCGATGGAGAATTTATACATGATTCTGTTTTTATTGAACAATCTACTTTGGTCAAAAATTTAATCGAAGGTAAAAGCGGTGTTCAGTTTGTACACAGAACTTTTGCTTATGTAGTGGTTGCTTTTATCTTATTTTTATATTACAAAAGCACTCAATTTTCACTTTCAAGAACACAGGTAAACGGAATTAAAACTTTAGTTCTTTTTGTATTTATTCAATTTGCGTTGGGTGTATTTACGCTATTGTACAGTATTCCATTGGCTTTAGGATTAATTCACCAAATTATGGCGTTCTTCCTTTTAAGTGCCATGACGTTTACCTTGCATAGATTGAGTAAATAAAAAAAATCTTCAAATAAAAAAATCCTTCAACCGAAGGATTTTTTTTTATTTTTAATTAATGCTTAATATTTGGCTAATCTTTGTGTTAACCGGATTAAAATCAGGTGCTACAAAATAGATCGAGCCGATGGCTCTTTAATTTAAGGTTGAATTCTGGATGGAATAAAATTTACCCCAACCAACTTTTAAAATCCTGTACTTTCTCGCGGCTTACAATTACCTCATCTTCTTTGTAAGTAGGTAAAATAACTTTGAGGCGAGAATTGGTATATACCTGGATTTCTTTTATTGCCGTAAGCGGAATAATAAATTTTCTGCTTACGCGAAAGAAATCCTTCATGTCTAATTCCTGCTCCAGAACTTCTAAAGTAGAATCGATCAGATAGTTTCTATTATCGAAAGTATGAATATAAGTTCCTTTGTTTTCACTAAAAAAACATTCGATTTCATCGGTTGTAATCACTTTTAAATGCTGCCCTATTTTTACGGTGAAACGTTTTTTGTAACTCTTTTCGAAAGGATTAGATAACATCTGACGTATTTGCTCAAAATCAAGCTGTAGATTTTGATTTCCTGAATTTGCTTTCGGAATTCGGTTTTTGAATTTAGTCACCGCTACTTCTAAATCATCCTCGTCAATAGGTTTTAAAAGATAATCGATACTGTTTAATTTGAATGCCTTTAAAGCATATTCATCATAAGCTGTAGTAAAAATAATAGCGCTTTGAATGTTTATCTTTTCGAAGATTTCAAACGACAAACCATCTGATAACTGAATATCCAGAAAAATTAAATCAGGATGTTCATTATTGCTAAACCAGTGAACTGATTCTTCTACAGAGTGCAGCATGGTTTCTACGGCAATATCTAACTTTTCTAGTTTACGCTGCAATAATCTTGCTGCCGGTTTTTCGTCTTCTATAATTAATGTGGTCATTTAGTACAATGCAAAAATTGAAATTTTAGTTTAAAATTACTCCCATTTATTTTTATTCTGAGCCTCTCTCTCCATATATTTTTGAATTTTCTTTTGTTCCCAGTCTCTGCCGAAAAATATATCCGGTCCAAAAACTGTAAAGGCATGAATCAATAAAGCTATTCCCCAAAACAGTGCTGTAGAATAAATTTCCCAATTATTTAAACTTCTTATCGTAAAATGATTTCCATTATTAAAATCATATCCAACAAAATTCCTGTTTACACTAGTGATAATGATAATAGCATTTACTATAATATAAACCTTCAGGTGCGAATAAAATCCTTTGATTTTTTTTACTTTTTTATACGCAATATTATAACTTTCGTCTGTACTAAATTCTTGTCTGTATTCATCATACATACGTTGTCTAAATCGTCCCATTTTATTTTGAATTAAATTATTGCCATTTATTTTTACCTTCTTTTTCTTTTTCCATCAGTTCTTTGATTTTCCGTTCTTCCCATTCTTTTCCAAGAACCGGAAATATTTTAAAAACTTTCATTCCGTGAAAAACAACTCCAACTCCCCACCACATTAAAGGCCAATAGAACCATAAATGATCCGGTGATGTGTATAAATTGACAAAAATAAGAACAACATTTACACCAATAAAAGCGGTTAAATTTCCGTAAAAGCCTTTAATTTCTTCAACTCTCTTTTTTGCCAGATAATATCTGTCTTCTTCATTTAAATTAACTTCCATGATTACTCCCATTTTTGTGTTTTTTCTTTTTTCTCTAAAATACTTTTCACTTTTCGCTCTTCCCATTCTTCTCCAAAAATTTTAAAAGAAGCGAATAAATCTACCGCAGAAACTAAAAAAGCGGTTGTCCAGATGATCATTACAAAACAATTTATATATTTAAACGGCAGGAAATTTAAAGGTAATCCTGCGTATTCTTTTAAAATAAAAATGATCATTCCGATAGCATAAACAAATGCATGCGAATAAAATGCCTTAAGTTTAAGTACTTTTTTATTGGCCATTTTTTGAAGTTCGAATTCTTCCTCGCTATTGTTAAAATTATTTTCCATGATTACTCCCATTTTTGTTTTGGATTCTCTTTTTCTAAAAGCGCCTGAATTTTTCGTTCTTCCCAATCTTTATTAAAAATAGGCGAAAACCCAAAAGCTTTCATGCCATGCAAAATGATCGGAATTGCCCATCCTATTACAGAATATATACACCACAAATACCCAGGAGATGTCATAAGATTAACCACTATAACAATGGGATTACAAAGAAGATAAACCGTTAGGTGCTGGTAAAACTTTTTTATTTCGACGACTCTTTTCTGAGCCTCGTAATAGCGTTTTGCTTCATTATAATTGGGTTCCATTATTTCCAGTTTTTTTGTTGTTTTTCTTTTTCAAGAATCTCTCTTATTTTTCGTTCTTCCCAATCTGAGCTGTAACCAAAGACTTTAAAAGCATGCATTACCACTCCAAACCCCCAGCCCAAAGCCGAAAACCAAAACCATTGAAATCCAGGAGAATACCTCAAATTTATAAAAATTAAGAATGGAATTACACAACAATATGAAATAACATTCCCGTAAAAACCTTTTAATTCTTCTACTCTTTTTTTAGCTCTGAAATAAGCCTTATTCTCATCGCTATATTCTGCACTTGTTTCCATAACTGTAATTTGTTTGGTCAAAATTGGAATTTTAACTGTAAAAGTTTTTTCATTTTGTTCGATCAAAACTTTTCGGTTTGTTATAATCCCGTATCGATTTACAATATTTTGCAATCCGACTCCCTGCCTGTCCTGCAAAACTTCTTTTTTCTGAAAATCATTCTGAATTGCTAAATAATCTCCGTCAATAAAAATTCTGATATGCAACGGTTTTTGTTCGCTTACGATGTTATGTTTCACTGTATTTTCCAGCAAAAGCTGCAAAGACAGCGGAACCACTTTTGCATCAGGGTTTATATTTGTGGTGGGCAATTCGTAAAATAAACTATTTTCGAAACGCATCTTCAGCAAATTCATATAAGTTTTTGCAAACGACAATTCATCTTCTACAGATACTAGTTCTTTATCTTTTTGTTCTAAAACGTAGCGGTAAATTTTAGATAAAGAAGTCGTAAATCGTTGCGCATTATCCGGATTTTCTTCGATTAAAGAACTTAATACATTTAAACTATTAAAAAGAAAATGTGGATCTATTTGATTTTTTAAACTTTCGAATTTTGCATTTGCTGTTCCTGCAATAATCTTTTGTTGTGTAATTTCGAATTTTGATGCCTGTTTCCACTTTACCATAAAACTTCTGGCCTGCATAAAAGTCGAAACTCCCAACGCGAGTATGATATAAAACAAGTGTACCCAAATCATCTTATCGCTAAAAAAAACTTCTAGAGATACATCCTGCAAAATAACATAGATGTAATAGTTAATTCCTAAAACGATCGGAACTGTATACAAAACAGTAACCAAAATTCCGTAATATACCCTTAAGTTCGTTTGCTCTAACCAATCCCATTTTTTATCTAAGTAAACATTAATATATCCGTTACCAAAACCTACAAGGAAGGAATAAAGACAGCTGATAAAAAAAGTAATAAGAACGTTTCTGACATTTAGATCACCTCCTAAACAAGCTGAAAATATTACCGTAAAAATCATAGAAATCTTGAACGAAACTATTGTTCCACTTTTTAAATCTCCATAAACAGTTCCGCGATCTTTCATTATATTATCAGCTTAAATTAATTTTATTTTTTACAATTCTTTTGAGTTTCTAAAGCTCTTTCTAATCCCCATTTTGGCGAAAAAGGAGTTTCTGGTTTAAAAGTAGCAAAAAGTTCAACAGCTTTATCAACTTGTGCACAAAGAGGTTTTGTATCAACTCCTGTCCATTTTGCGCCACCTAACTGGTAATCAGCCTCACCAAAAACAATTCGCGGATTGTTTGGATCTATGGCTTTTCCTTTTGCGTAAGCTTCCATCACTTTAGCCGAATATTTCATTCCGTTTGTCATTGGGTCTGCTACTACCCAGGCCGTATAGATTAGAGCCTGCATGGCATATAATTCGGCATTGTTTTGATCTTTTATCAATTCAACATCCAATGCGTCTTGTGCTTTTGTCAGCAACAAATCTATTTTTGTTTTATCTTTTTCAGAAAACGCCGATATAGTATTGATTAAAGAGATATAATAATTAGGCAGATAACTTGTTTTTTCTGCTGCAGCAATTCTTTCGAACAATGCCGAAGCTTCTGTATTTTTTCCTTCTTTCCAAAGCCCTAACGCTTTTCCCATTCCTTGTTCAAACTGTGTTTGTGCAGAACTTATTGTTACTACGAATAATGCGATTAAAGTGATGATTTTTTTCATTTTATAAGTAATTAAAATGGTTGTTTTTATTTTGTTTTGTTAGTTATTATTTATAATGTAATTTCAATTTTTGAATCTTTCGCAATGACAAATTTAGCATCTTTATAAGCCGGAGGTCCCATAAATCCTTTTGCATTGTTTGAAGCTGCATAATCTTCAGAAGGAATTCCCATCATATTTTTATCCAGTTTTCCGTTATTGTTTTCATCGTGATACGTTGAAATTGCATATTCTCCTGCCGGAATATTGTCGAATTTTACAACTGCTTTGTTGTTTTTAATTTCAGACCCAACACTTTTATAGGTTGTTTTAAGAAAGGTCCCATCTGAGTTGTACAAACCTACTTTAACAGTTCCTGCATTATTTTTTAAACCCGAAACAGAAACAGTCAGTTTTACATTTTGAGCAGATATCAGACTGCAGATAAATAATGTGATTAAGGTAATAATTTTGGTCATGATTTCTTTTTTTTTTAGTTACTAAGATGCTAAGGTTCTGAGATTCTAAGTTTTGTTGATGATTAAAACTCTTCTTTTTAAGTATTAAGGTTTTAAGGAGATAAGCTTCTTTTTTCTTAGTGTCTTAGAGGCTTAGTCGCTTATTATTTTATACTTCAAAAGTATATTGATTTTTAATGCTTTAAAATTAAATAATACTGAGTTGTTGATTTTGATGACTGAATTGTTTTTTTTAAAGGTGCAAAGGTTCAGAGTAGCAAAGGGACAAAGGTTTTAAGTTTGCATCCGTTTTTTAATTCTAAAGCTTGTTAAGTACTTGCATTTTTTTTCAAATCCAAGCTCGACAAACCTTTGTCACTTTGAACCTTCCTAAAGATTCTTCAATTGATTCTCATTTTTATTATCACTAATCGTCCAGAAGAAACCTACGAAAAAGAATCGGTCTGCGGTTGGTACAACGGCTTGTCTGTTATAAACTCCGTTAGGGTCCGGTAATTTTGCGTAGTCGTAACCAAAAACATTTTGGGTTCCTAATACATTCGAAACCGAGAAATACAGGATTTTTTGTGTTGTTAGTAAATACGCCCAGTTAAAACTCAAACTATTATATGACTTTGTTTTCCCGTTCATGAATTGTGTTTGGTTGGGATCGTTATAAGGTCTTCCTGAACTATAACTGTTGGTGAAACCTATTTGCGATTTCCAATCGGTGATAAAATATTTGGTTACGATGGATAAACTGTGATTTGCCACAAAATTTGGAGTTGCCATCATTGGAAAATTCTTGTATTGTCTCTCTGAATCGATATAAGAATACGAAATCCAATATTCTAAGTTTTTATACAAATTACTGTCTCTCCAAAATAAATCCAATCCTTTTGCATAACCCGAACCATTGTTATTGAAAACCGAATTGTACTGAATATCTCTCGTATTATACTGAACCAAATTGCTGTAATCTTTGTAATATGCTTCTGCCCTGAAAGTTTGCCCTGGTTTTGTAAACTGATAATTCAAAATATAATGTCTCGCTTTTTCACTTTCGAACTGATGGTATTTTGAATATTTAATATAATCAACAACAGGAGTTTGAGAAAAATCTCCGTAAGCAAATGAAAACTGACTGTTTTTAGAAACTTTATAAGCGATTGAAGCTCTTGGCGCTGTATTGGTCTCGTCAAGCAAACTATTATTCGAAAGCCTGAAACCTACTTTCATCGCCAGGTTTTTCGAGAACAAAATATCCCCTTCGGTATAAAGAGCAGCGATATTTGAGTCGTAACCATTGGCTGTTTTTATCGAAATGTTATCATCAAAATTTTCATTGTATCTGGTCATAAAATAATCGGCTCCAAAAGACAATTTAAAATAGTTGGAAATGTTTTTTCTTAATTTCAACTTCAGCTGTGCTGCATTTTCGTTACTGTCAACATCATTGATGTCATATTTGACTTTGTTTTTGCTATACCCGTAACTAATTCCTGATGTTAGCTGCCAGCCCGTTCCAAAATCTCCTTTGTAAGAGGCATTCAAATAAAAATTATTATTGTTTAAATCGGTTCTGATGGGGTCAACGAAGTTTACATTCTTCTGATTCAAATCAAATTTTTCAGCATCAAAAGCGGCGTATAATTTAAAAATACCTCTTTCAAAATGATATCGGTAAACCGCTTCACCTCCCAAAGACTGATAAGGATTATTCCAATCTACATTCTGAGGAATTACCGCCTGATAAGGTGCCAGGTTTATATAATTGGTATTAATACTAAAAGAACTTTTTTTCCATTTTTGCGTATTTCCAACTCCTAAACCTACGGTCATTAAAGCAATATCTGTTTTATTCTGGTCCGGTTCATCTTGCGTATTCAATAATAAAACACTTGATAAAGCTTCTCCATATTCGGCAGAATATCCTCCGGTAGAAAAAGCAATTCCGCTAAACAAAAAAGGCGAAAACCTGCTGCGGGTTGGTAAATTATTTGTTGTTGCGCCATAAGGCTGTGCTACACGAAGTCCATCTACAAAAGTCTGAGTTTCGCTGGCTTCTCCTCCACGTACAAACAAACGTCCGTCTTCTCCAACAGTTTGAGTTCCCGGCAAGGTTTGCAAAGCGGCAATAATATTTCCCGCAGAACCTGCTGTGGTTACAATATCTAAAGGTTTTAGGACCGAAACTCTTGCTTTGTCTCCTGATTCTAATGTTCCGGCAGTAATTACAACAGCGTCAAGTGCATTTACGTTTTCTCTAAGTTTTACGGTTTGATCTTTATAGTTGGCAACATCAATTTCTTTTTTGAAAGTATCGTACAATAAAAAACTTATTACTAAAGTCTTATTTCCTGTTTCTGATGTTTCAAACGAAAAATCTCCTGTTTCAGAACTTGTAGCTCCGTCATAAGTTCCGTCGATATAAATATTAGCTCCCGGAACAGGTTTTCCTTTTTGATCTAATACTTTACCCGAAATAGTATTTTGGGCAAAAATAAAACAGGTAAAAAATAAAAAGCTAATGGTAAAAAGTAATTTGGTTGTCATGGTATTTTGTTTTTGATGGTGCAAATATATTTTAACAGTTTTTGTTAAAAAATATTAAATAACCCAATTGTAGAATTTCGAGGATGAGTTGTAAAATACTTATTTGTATCTTAGCTATTAGTTCTTCGTCTTTAATAAAACTCCAAATGAACATAGGAATCGCACAAATAAAACCTTTTAAAGGAGATATTTCAGCTAACATAAAAAAACACATAAAATTTATAGAACTTGCTTCCTCATTAAATGCAACTTCGATTTTTTTTCCTGAACTTTCATTAACTGGTTACGAACCCGAATTGGCCAAAGATCTTGCAACTCATCAAGATGATAATCGATTTGATTATTTTGAGAAAACTAGTACTCTTAAGAATATCACTATTGGAGTTGGGATTCCATTAAAAACCGAAAATGGAATACGAATTAGTATGCTTATATTTCGACCAAACCAAGAAAGACTTTCCTATTCAAAACAACAACTTCACGAAGATGAATTTCCCTATTTTGAAAATGGAAATGAACAAGTTATAATCCAAATTGAGAATCAAAAAATTATTCCTGCTATTTGTTATGAAAGCCTACAAACAGAACATGCCGAAAAAGCAAACAAACTTGGAGGGGATATATATCTGGCCAGTGTTGCCAAATCACAAAACGGAATACATAAAGCTTTTAAACATTATCCTGAAATTGCTAAAAAATACACCATTCCGGTTCTAATGTCCAATTGTATTGGAGAATGTGATAATTTTGTAAGTGTTGGGTTTAGTTCGATTTGGACAAAAGAAGGAAAATTAGCGGAACAACTTGACAACAAAAATGAAGGTATACTAGTTTTTAATACTGAGACTGAAAAAGTTGTAAAACAGATTATCTAGAAATTGATTTTATATCTTTGATAATCACTAAGACCGAAAGTTTAATTTTTTTAAATAAAACAAATAAACCATAGCAGTTATGTCAGAAAGCAAAAGAGTTTCGAATTTATATCAATCCATTTATAATGGACATCCATGGCTGGAGGTTACTTTGGCACATACTTTAGAAAATGTAACGGCTGAGCAGGCTTACAGAAAAATAAATCCAAAATTAAATACGATTTGGGAAATTGTCAATCATTTAATTCAATGGAGAAGAAATATTTTAAGACGTGTGCAGGGCGAAATTGTTACAACTCCTGATCATAATTATTTCGTTCCTATTTTGGATTCATCTGAAGCTTCATGGGAACAATCACTACAAAGTCTCGCTAAATCTCAGGAATTATGGAGTGCCTTTTTGAGTGATTTTGATGATGCTGGCTTTGATAAAATAGATCCAAATAACAATCATAATTTTTATGAAGATATTCATGGTATTATTCAGCATGATATTTATCATTTAGGACAGATTGTTATTTTGAAGAAGTTATTATAGTAGATAATTTTGTGCAACCTTGTGATTCCGATTTCTGTGATAAAACCTTTTTTTAGGAGCTAATCCCGAGCCTGAAAGTGCACTGGCGAAGCAATCCGTTTTCAATCTTTTGTGGCTCCCGATAGCTATCGGGACGCCACAAAAGGATTTACACTTTTATTGGGTCTAGAACAATCCTTTTCATAACAATATTTTCGTATAGTTTGCCATTCCGAATGAGGAATGAAAATTGGGAGTTATTTAAAATACAAAACATCTTTTTCTAAATAAACATTCAAATGAAAAAATCAGGACTGTTACTCGCATTTTTATTTATAAATGTTATCGGATTTTCTCAGGAAACTGAAATGAAATTCGATGAAAATCTGGCAAAATCACTGAAAGCCGATGAATACGGTATGAAGAAATATATATTTTGTCTTTTAAAATCAGGAACCCATACAAGCGCATCAAAAGAAGAAAGCAAAAAATTATTCGAAGGTCATATGGCGAACATCAACAAACTAGCCCAGGAAGGAAAACTGGTTGTTGCCGGACCATTTATGAAAAATGACAGAAATTACAGAGGCATATATATTTTTAATGTAGAAACCGTCGAAGAAGCAAAAGCACTTGTTGCCACAGATCCGGCAATAAAAGCCAATTTGCTCGAAGCCGAATTAACACCCTGGTATGCGACGGCTGCTTTGCAGGAAACATTAAAAATTCATGAAAAGATTGCTAAGAAAAAAATATAATTACATTTTATGAAGACTGAGAAAGAAAAAATGATTGGCGGAGAATACTACCTTGCAGGAGATCCTGTTTTAGTAAAAGAACGCCGAAAGGCTAAAAATCTACTTCACCGTTTAAACGTAACTGAATATCGCCTGACAAAAAAAGCAAAACTAATTTTAGAGGAGTTAATTCCTAATGTAGGTAAGAGTTTCTACATAGAACCTCCATTTCATTGTGATTACGGTTACAATATTTCTTGTGGTGACAACGTTTATTTTAATGTAAATTGTGTTGTTTTAGATTGTGCGCCCGTAAATATTGGATCGAATGTGTTTTTTGCACCAAACGTTCAAATTTATACTGCCACTCATCCGCTTGATGCCGAATTAAGAAAAACACTCGAAAATGCATTACCCATTTCTATTGGTGATGATTGCTGGATTGGCGGAAATTCTGTTATTTGTCCGGGAGTAACTATTGGCAAAGGATGTGTTATTGGAGCCGGATCTGTAGTGACCAAAGACATTCCGGCCAATTCATTGGCTGTTGGAAATCCGGCCAAAATAATTCGAAAATTAAATCAAGAACCTGAATCTAAATAAATGCTTACCTTAAATAAAGTTCATCATATCGCCATTTTATGTTCCGATTATCAAAAATCTAAAACTTTCTATACCGAAGTTTTGGGATTAATGATTATTAGAGAAATCTATCGCGAAGAACGTCAATCGTATAAACTTGATCTGGCCTTAAATGGCATTTATGTCATAGAATTATTTTCTTTTCCAAATCCGCCGCAACGTCCTTCCCGACCTGAAGCTGTTGGTTTGCGTCATTTGGCTTTTGAAGTAATTAATCTGGAAGAAACAATTGCTTTTTTGAATACTAAGAATATCGAATCAGAACCTATTCGAATTGATGAAACAACCAATAAGCGATTTACTTTTATCGCCGATCCTGATTTGTTGCCTATTGAGTTTTATGAAAGATAAGTTTAAAATAATCTCGCAAAGGCGCGAAGACGCTAAGTTTTTCATATTTTGATTCAACGTTATTTGAATAGCTTCCTGCTTTAGCTGGATGTGTAAATAAACAAAAGCAAAAAGGCTTTAGCCGAACAAATAAAATTTGGCTAAAGCCTTTTCTATATAAAATAATGTATCTCTAGCTAAAGCTGGAGGCTATTCAAATTGTTGTGGAAATCTCGCGCAAAGAGTCGTAGAGTAGCAAAGAAAATTAACTTAACAACTTTGCGACTCTGCGACTCTGCGACTTTGCGAGATTTGTTTACCAATTTTTACTTATCAATTGATTAAAAAAACTTAGAGTCTTTGTGCCTTTGTGGCCAATCCCGTAAGCGAAAGAAAATTCTTAAAACGAGAACTTTAACACAATATAATGACTGATTTTTATTAAAAACCGACTTTGATTCTCTAATTTTGTAATCCGCATAAAAAAAATGCGATTGAAAAAATCCACAACTGATGAACAAAACGGCGAAAATCAAAAAAAATCATCAATTTATTGTCTTCCAAAAATTAGTTATTGTTTCTGTTTTAATTGGCTTTCTTTCGGCCTTTTTAGGAATATCACTAAAAAAAATTACAGAATATTACGAAGAAATCTTCTTTCATGAAGTCTCCGTAAACCCGATTTTTTATATCATTTTCCCCGTCTTCGGATTATCTGTTATTTATTTTCTAAGACAATATTTATTCAAGAAAAAAGAAAATAAAGGCATCAAAGAAGTTTTTGAAAGCACCAAATCAACTTCAAAAAATTTACCTTCATATAAAATACCCTCTCACTTTATAAACGGATTACTAACTGTCGCTTTTGGAGGTTCAACGGGAATCGAAGTTTCAACCGTAGTTGCCACCGCTACAATTGGATCTGTTGCACAACAAAAAGAAAATGTATTTCGCAAATACAAAACCGAATTGATTTGTGCGGGAGTTGCAGCTGGTGTTACGGCATTATTCAGCAGTCCAATTGCAGGGATTTTATTTGCTCTCGAAGTAATTTCCAGAAAAGTGACCCGAGCTTTTGTGATTTCGAACATCATTGCGGTTTCAGTGGCTTTTGGATTATTAACGATATTAAAAGAAGAACCTTTATTTGCTGTTTCTATTACAACCTGGCATCTAAAAGCGATTCCGTATTTTATCCTTTTAGGAATTTTAGCCGGAATAAATTCAGTTTATCTAACCCGTTGCGTTTTATTTTTTAAATCTCAATTCGGAAGAATCGATACACATTATTATAAAATCTTAATTGGTTCTGTGGTTTTAAGCGTTTCACTTTTTATTTTTCCTCAATTGTATGGAGAAGGTTATCACGCTATAAAAAGTATTGTTGGCAACTCAGCCGAAATTACCTTAACCCTTACTTTGGCTTTTACTTTTGTTGGAGTTTTACTTCTAAAACCTATCGTGACTTCTATAACATTAGCTTCGGGAGGAGACGGAGGCGTGTTTGCTCCAAGTCTTTTTATTGGTGCTTTTCTGGGATTATTATTAGCATCTATATTAAACACGTTTTTTCAGGTTCATGTACTTCCGGTTAACTTTATGATCATCGGGATGGCAGCTGTTTTAAGCGCCAGTATTCATGCCCCTTTTACCGCCATATTTTTAGTATGCGGACTAACAAACGATTATACTTTGTTTTTACCAATTACGGTGGTTTGCTTAATTTCAAAGTACACAGCAAAAATGATTTATCCCTATACGGTATACTCTTATACTCCAAGTCTAATAAAATAAATTATCAAATACTGATTGCACAGGTTTTTAACATCGCTTAAATCTGTGATAAAATAATACCACAAAAAATATTTAGCAAATATGCCCACTCCAAAAATTAAAAGAAGCTATCGCAAAACCCGTTACATTCTTTACAAGGAAACTCTAATCGATTTTAAGGAACACTTTTGGTCTTTTTTAGGTTCGTTCGTAGGAATTGGAATTTTGGCTTATGTACAGTCAATTCACTTTTCAGGAAATGATGCTGTGTATTTAATTGGTTCTTTTGGCGCTTCGAGTGTATTGGTTTACGGAATTATTCAAAGTCCGTTCTCACAGCCCCGAAATTTAGTTGGAGGTCACGTAATTTCTGCCTTTATTGGTGTTACAGTTCACAAATTAGCTCCAGACATTATCTGGGTTGCTGCTCCTTTGGCCGTTTCGCTTGCCATAATTTCTATGCAAATTACAAAAACACTTCATCCTCCCGGAGGCGCAACTGCTTTAATTGCTGTTATTGGCACAGAAAAAGTAAAAGCGTTAGGATATATGTATGTGATTTCACCTGTTTTAGTTGGAACTTTGATTTTACTTTTAACGGCTTTGATTTTTAATAATATGACTTCAAGCAGAAGTTATCCTACTCATAGTACTTATCATAAGCATTATCACAAAATTAGAAAACGATTGGTTGGGAGATAGTTTTTTTTTTGAAACACGGTTGTCATCCTGAGTTTAGTGAGACTTGAGGAGAGGACTTGCCAATTGGAATGGGCTTCGACTCCGCTCAGCCTGACAGATCTATTTCGCTCAATCTGACAAATAAAAATCTTTTCAACAAATCTCAATTCCTAATTCATAAATCCTTTTTTATATTTTACCTTTGACCTCTCAATAAAAACAAAGATTATGGTTTATAAATTTAGAGTAATTCTAGACGCCGAAGAAGATATTTTTAGAGACATTGCAATTCTTGAAGATGATACTCTTGAAGATTTACACAATGCTATCTTCAACGCTTTTGGTTTTGACGGAATGGAAGTAGCTTCGTTTTATACCTGCGATGAAACTTGGAATCAGGAAGATGAAATTGCACTTTTTGATACTGGCGACGTTCCGGGAGAACAAAGAACCATGAGCGATTATAAATTATCTGATCTCTTAGATGATCAAAATACTAAAATTATCTACGTATATGATTTCATCAATATGTGGACATTCTTAGTTGAATTGGCCGCTATCGAAGATCAAATTGCAGGAGTTCCTTACCCGGAAACTTTATTCTCTCACGGAGAAATGCCTGATGAAGCCATAGAAAAAAGCTTTGAAGCCGATATGCACGACGATATCTACGGAGAATTTGAAGATGATCTCGACGAAGACGATCTAGACATGTTCGAAGGAGACGATAGCTTTGAAGATTTTGGATTTGAGGAAAATTGGAATTAAAGAAAGAGGTTCAAAGGTTCAGAGGTTTTCTTTAAAACCTGCGGTTTTAAAAAGTAATAAAATTCTTATTTTTACATTTAATTTTTTTAATGACTAATGATGAATACTTTTCGAGACCTTTTAATCTGGCAAAAATCGATGAACATAGTAACTGAAATTTACCAATTAACAAATTCATTTCCAAAAGAAGAATTTTATGGACTATCTTCACAAATCAGAAGATGTTCAGTATCAATACCCAGCAATATTGCGGAAGGTTATGGCAGAGACGGAAATAATGATTATCTGAGATTTTTAAATATTTCAATGTCATCGTTATTCGAGATGCAAACCCAACTTGAAATCTCATTCAATTTAAAATTTTTAAGCGAGAATCAATTTAATAAAATAAATGGAGAAAGCAGAGAACTAGAGCGCATGTTAATTGCCTTTATTCGAAAGATAAAAGACAGAAACTAAACCTTTGTGCCTTTGAACCTTTGCCACTCTGAACCTAAATAGAAACATGATCAACTTATTCAACACCCACATCGAGACGCTTGCGATACACCGCGTAGGAAACAAAAGCAGAAACGAAGCGATTTTTTTATCGGAACAACCATTTAATCTAAATGATGAAATTGTGCCTTTGATAAAAGAGTACTTTTTTAAGCCTTTTAGAGAGAAAGAAGAAAACTATTATCAGTTTGCGCACGAAGTCGATTTGGATTACAACGACATGTTTAAGTATGCTACGGAGATTTTTGATAATCCGAATAACTTGCAGGAGATTTCTAAAAGAATCACCACGCATTTATTCGAGCAATCAAATCATCCGCACATTAAAAACGGAGAAGTTTACGTAACGTATTTAACAAACTTAAGTATCGATAATAATGTTGTTGATGCGATCGGAATTTTTAAAAGTGAGTTACAAGCTGACTTTTTACAGTTTGAAGAAAAAAACAGTAACCTTGAGATGATCTTGCAGCAAGGTATCAACCTAAGCAAATTAGACAAAGGTTGTTTGATTTTTAATTATAAAAAAGAAGAAGGATATAAAATTCTAACTGTTGACAGTAACCGTTATGATGCGCGTTACTGGTTAGAGCACTTTTTATCTGTTGATGCTTTTGAAGATGAAAACTTCATCACTAAAAAATACTTGAAATTCTGTCAAAACTTCGCAAAAGATGTTGTTTTGCCAGCAGAAGACAAAAAAGAAGAAGTAATGTTTATGAACAGATCTGTGAATTATTTTGCTAAAAATGATCAGTTCGAAGAACAAAACTTTTTGAATGAAGTATTAGACAATCCTGACTTGATTCCTGAATTCAAAAATTATAAAGTTGATAAAGGAGAAAAATACAGCATCGAAGATGTAACCTCATTCCCTATTGCCAACGCAGCAGTTTCTGACGCTAGAAAATCGATTAAAAACGTTATTAACCTGGATACCCATATTCAGATTAAGATGGATTTTATCAACCCTGAAAGCGCTGAAAAATTTGTTGAAAAAGGCTGGGATGAAGAAAAACAAATGTATTACTACTTAGTTTATTTCAATAAAGAAGAAAAAAGCTAAGAGTCATTCATTTTCTATTACTTACTTAAAACAAAAAACGGCAACTACATTCGTAATTGCCGTTTTTTTATTTAAGGTTTCTCAAAGTCATTACAAAATCGATAACATTGCTTTTATAATATCATCGTACACTTGTTTATCTCTTTCGCCGGTACGTGCCAAAACCCTGATTCCTGAATAATTATTAAAAATAAACCGGGCTAAAACTTTCGCACTGTTTGCTTTTGAAATATGTCCTGAATCCTGACCTTTCTGTATGGCAGTTGTAAAAACTTCTTCCATTATCTGGCTGTTATTTTTTACAATTTTGGCAATCTCTTCATCATGCATCGCTAATTCTACCGAAGAGTTTACCATAAAACAACCTTTTGTAATCCGGTCTTCTAAACTCTCGATAACAGCTTGTTTGAAAATGTCGTGTAAAGTCTCTTTGATATTTTCTGATTGATCAAAAAGCTCGACGATCTGGTTTTGTGCATTTTTTTGATAGCGCTGCAACGATTGAGCAAAAAGCTTTTGCTTATCGCCAAAGGTGTCATACAAACTAGAGCGGCTTAAACCCAAATGTGTCACCAAATCCTGGGCCGATGTTCCGTTATAACCTTTGTGCCAAAAAATTTCGATGGCTTTGTCTAAAGCCTGATCTTCATTAAATTCTTTTGTTCTAGCCATGATTTTTTCAATTAACATTACAAAGGTATAAAAAACGGAACAATCGTTCCTGAATTTGTGTAAAAAAAAATTATACTACAGCATTAACGGTAAGTCCGCCATCAACAACAATTTCAGTTCCGGTAATAAACGATGCATCATCTGAAGCCAGAAAACTCACCGTTTTTGCAATTTCTGAAGCCTGCCCAAAACGTTTCAATAAAATTTTCTCTCCTAAAACGGCTCCAAAACTTTCCACTTCTGCTTTTTCTAAACCTAATTTTCCGTACAATGGAGTTTCAACAGGACCTGGAGAAACTGCGTTTACTCTAATTTTTCTTGGCGCTAATTCTGTAGCAAATACTTTATTTAAAGATAATACTGCTGCTTTGCTTGCTGCATAAACACTGGAATTTGGCATACCAACATGAGCATTAATCGAAGTATTAAAAATAATAGAACCTCCATCATTTAAGATTGGTAATACTTTTTGAACGGTAAAATAAACCCCTTTTACATTTACATTCATAATCCTGTCATAATGCGCTTCTGAAGCTGATTCTACCGGAGCAAAAGAAGCTGTTCCTGCGTTTAAAAATAAAATATCAACTTTTCCAAATTGAGCTTTTACCTGCTCTACCAAACTATCAATCGATTTTAGATCGGATTGATCTGAAACAATTCCGGTAACATTCAATTCTTTTTCAGCTTGAGCCAAAGCTTCTTTGTTTCTTCCTGTTACAATTACTTTTGCACCTTTTGCTACTAAATCAGCTGCAGCTGCGTACCCAATTCCGCTATTTCCACCAGTTACAATGGCTACTTTGTTTTCTAAATTTTTCATTTTTATTATTTTTAAAATTATTGATTATTTAATTATTATGGTACAAAGATATAATAACGGAACGATCGTTCCGTTATTACTAAAGTTAATATTTAGTTAAAATAAAAAATCACTCTAAAAACACTGATTTTCAGACAGTAAAATCTATGAAACAATAGACGAAAGAAATAATATAATAGCAAAGATTCTTAATTTTTGCTTAATTTTGTACTCTAAAAACAAATTAACATGGATATTCAATTATTCAACGAAAGTCCCTTTAAAACCATAATTTCATTTCATAAACTAATTGAATCTTTTGAAGAAATAGCTTTATCGAATGTAGATTACCGAGCCAACTACGCCAAAGCCATATTGAAAGAAATAGAACCTATTCCCGAATTTAGAACCGGGATTCAGGATTTTTCTATCATTAAAAACAATGAAGCTTTAATCAAAAATTTATTAGCAGATTTATTCCCAACTGCTTTAACCCAAAATGAAATAAAGGCGGTTACAATTCCGTTTCAAAATATATCTTTTAACTATACTGATCGTTTCAAGAAAATTTTACGTAATGCCGGTGACGAATTTTATATGGAGATTCGTGATTTTGATGATCATCAATTTTACATTAATAATTGCTGCTTGATTTTAAACAATTATTACAATCAGAAAATAGATTTTAATAAACCTTTTTTCTACGACATTCCGGATGAAGATGGAGTCGAAAAACATTATCGCATTTTATACAATGCCGATTTTATGGAAATAATTCCAACTGAAAACGCTGTAGAACTGACTCAGGACGATATCGATCTTTTATTTGATAATTATAACGATCTGGAGCTTTGGAAATCAAAATTCCCTAAAGGAAGCTGGATTTTAAAAGGTTTTGGAATTGTTTCTTTATTTGATGCGACGACAGAAAGTGCCATTTCTAATTTAAAAAGTAATTTACTTAAGCCTGATTCAAAAACCGTTGCAACAGATGAAATTGTTACAAACATTTTTAAATCTATATTTAAAATTCCGGATTTAAGAGTAGGTTTTATTATTTACAATCCTGAAGAAGAAAAATTTATCAGGCCGGCAAAATTAGACAATCAGCTCAAAAGCTTTTTACTTGCAAAAGATCAGGAAGTCGATTGTAAAAATGCTTTTTTTGGATGTTCTTTTGAAAATTTATTAGACAACAAAGAGCCTTTTGTTATTTCTAATGTTAAAAAATTCATCGAGGAATCATCTAATAAAAAACTTGGGGAACATTTATTAAGACAAGGGATTCAGAGTTGTGTTTTTGCTCCTGTTATAAAGAACGATCATTTACTGGGTGTTATTGAATTAGTTTCCGGAAATGCCAGAGAAATTAATAGTGTAAATGCAACCAAACTAGAGTTAGTCCTACCCTATTTAACGGATACGATTGATCGCTATAATACGGATATGCAACATCAGGTTGAGGCCATTATTCAGCGTGAATACACTACTATTCATCCAAGTGTATACTGGAAATTCAAGAAAGAATCCCAAAATTATTTTCAGAATAACAATCCTACAAAAGATTATATTTTTAAAGAAATTGTCTTTAAAAATGTTTATCCGCTGTACGGTCAAATCGATATTAAAGGTTCTTCTGAGCACAGAAATGAAACAGTTAAAACAGATTTGAAAAGCCAGCTTACTACGCTTCTGGAAATTTTTGACAATCAAAAACCAAATGCAAATCTGGTACTTTTGGAACAAAGAAAATTTGAATTGGAATCACTTCGCAACGAGCTTGATTTTCCGCTAAAAGCAGATACGGAACAACAAATTCAACGTTATATTGAAGAAGAGATACATCCTATTTTAAAAAATACAAAAGGAAATGCCATCAACGAAAAATTAGAAGAGATATATTTTGAGACTCTTGATGAAAAAACGGGATTGTTTTATCAGGAAAGAAAGAAATTCGATAATGCAATGTCTATTATCAACAAAAAATTGGCATCGGTTTTAGATAAAAAACAAATCGAAGCGCAACAAATTTATCCCCATTATTACGAGCGTTTTAAAACTGACGGTGTTGAGCATAATTTATATATTGGTGCATCAATTTCGCCAACCAAACCTTTTGATATTATGTATTTGCACAATTTACGTTTGTGGCAATTACAAACTTTGTGCGAAATGGAGCTTGAACATCATCAGCTAAAAGAATCTTTACCGTATGAACTCGACGTAACTTCGCTGATTTTAGTATTTAGCGCACCGCTTTCTATCCGTTTTAGAATGGATGAAAAACGTTTTGATGTTGACGGAACGTACAATGCAAGATACGAAGTGGTTAAAAAACGTATCGATAAATCGAACATTAAGGGCACAAAAGAGCGTATTACAGAGAAAGAAAAAATTACAATTGTATATTCTCAAAACAGCGAAGAAGCGGAGTATTTAAAATATATCAAATATTTGCAGCACAAGAAAATCTTAGAACCATCAATTGAACAATTTGAAGTCGAAGATCTTCAGGGAGTTTCCGGTCTAAGAGCGATTCGTGTAAAAGTGATTAATAACAGTACAAATCCGGTGGCTCAAAAAATTACCTATCAGGATTTATTAGATGAGCTTAATTAATTATTGAATACATAGTTAGGCCGCGCATTTTTGTCATCCTGAGAAACGAGAGATGACAAGATTGATGTTATATACTAAGCTTTGTCAAAGTTTACAACTTTGACAAAGCTTTTTTAATTAAATTGATTTAAAAGCGATTACAAAAGCAACAACAGTTACAATGATACCAATCATGAAAAAGTTGTAAGCAATACGCAACAAGTTGTATTTACGCTGCAAAACCAATCCCAGGTAATACAAATCTTTGATCATGTTCGAATAGAGATAATCACGATCTTTCATCATTTCATTCATTGCCCAGTCGTATTCTTCTAAAGGCATCTTATAGAAATTTCCAAAAAACAACAGATTAATCTTTTTGTTCTCGATATCTTCTCTGGTAAAAACTCCTGAAGTAACTTTTGGTCTGGTCGAAAGAATCGCAAAAATTATCGTAATAACGCTTGACATCAGCATTATAAAAGTTGGAATCACTAAATGTGCATTCTTCGGGCTGTCTAATTTTGGAATAATCGACGAAAGTGCAATCGAAATAATAATTGCATTTACAGACAATAAAATATTGGCTTTACTATCGGCAATTCCGCTTAAACGCGTGTGATTTCCTAAAGTAACACGAAACAAAGTATCGACACCACGATCCGGTTTTTCGATTTTATCTTTCTTTTTAATTTCTTCTTCTATTTTATCAGCTTCTTTCTTTTTTTGTTTTTCAAATCTCTTCTGAACAAGGAGTAAATTTTTTTCTTTTAGAGGCTGCCATTTTCTAAGTGCATAATCGGTATAAAAACGATGTTTGTTCATTAAAAAATTCAAATTTTCTTTTGCCCATTCGACATTAGAAAAATCCAGTTTCCAGGTATTTTTTAGTTCAATTCGCAACAATTCGCAGGTTGTTTCATACTCTGCTCCAACTAGATGCGAAAAATCTGCGTCTTTAATTATTTTTTCTAAATGTGTTTTGGGAACATATTCTTTTACGGTAGCCATAATCAAATTAGAAACACTCGCTATAAATTCATCAGATTGTCCTTTTTCTTTCAAAAAAGCTGTAGCAATTTTCACACTTTCCTGTTCATGGTTTTCATAACCATCAATATAACCTGTGTCATGAAACCAGGCAGCCACAAGAAGCATTTCTTTTTCATCACTACTTACGTCTTCCTTTTTGCATAGCTCTTTAACAGCATTTACTACGGTGAAAGTATGGTTAAAATTATGATAAGAATATAGATTAGAAAGTTTATCTTTGAGTAAATTACTGACGAAATCTTCTGATTGTTCTATTAGATTCATGGAGAATTGTTTTATATACCACTAAATTATGAAATTGTTTTTGGATAATCATTTTATTACTAAAATTAAAAACCGGTCTTTGGCAATAGTTGTATTGCTACTGGTCTATTCCTGTGCGACACATAAAGCGCAATATGGAAAAAATGTTAGTGCTAACGAAACGGAAAACGCAACTGATACTATAAAAATTGCACACACAATTTATTTAGTTGGAGATGCCGGAAATGCAGATGAGGAACAGGCACAACAAACGCTTGAATTATTGCATCAAAAATTGAAAAAATCGAATAAAAAAGCAACCTTACTTTTTTTAGGAGATAATATTTATCCTAAAGGTTTTCCCAGCGATGATAATGCCGCAGAGAAAGCTTTGGCCGAAACAAAATTGACCAACCAACTAAAACTTACTAAAGGTTTTAAAGGAAAAACAATTGTTATTCCGGGTAATCACGATTGGTATAATGGTATAAAAGGACTGGAATACCAGGCAACTTTTATAACAAAATATTTAAACGACAAGAAGGCTTTTTTGCCTAGAAAAGGCTGCGCGATCGAAGATGTAAAAATTGACAGTACTACGACATTAATTACTGTTGACAGTGAATGGTTTCTGGAAGACTGGGATAATCACCCTACTATTAATGACGATTGCGACATTAAAACGAGAGAAGATTTTTTTGATCAGTTAGAAAATATCTTAAATAAAAATCAGGAAAAAACAGTTGTTCTTGCTATTCACCATCCTTTGATGAGCAACGGAACTCACGGCGGGCAATTTTCTTTCGAAAAACAATTATTCCCACTAGAACAAAAAATACCATTGCCTATAATTGGTTCTTTTATCAACTTGTTACGTAAAACATCCGGAGCAAGTCCGCAGGATATTCAAAACAAGCAATATACTATTTATGCAAAACGAATTAAAACCCTTTTGCAAAAACAAAAAAATGTAATTGTAGTTTCCGGACACGATCATAATCTTCAGTATGTTAACAAAGAAAATATTCAGCAAATTATTAGCGGTGCAGGATCAAAATCTGAAGCGGCAAGAGCGATAAATCATAATGAATTCTCTTATGGCGGAAATGGTTACGCCACCTTAACTTTGTTTAAAAGCGGTGATGCTAAAGTTTCGTTTTTTGGAAATGAAAACAATAAAGAAAAATTACTTTTTGAACATGAAATTATAAAGGCAAAAGAAATTAATTGGGCAGCAACGGTTGATAATAAGTTTCCCGCCACTGTTACCACTTCTATTTATTCTGATAAAATGACCAAAAAGAGTATTTTTCATAAATTCTTATTCGGAAATCATTACAGAAAGTATTACAGCTTGCCAATAGAAGCTAAAACAGCTACTTTAGATACTTTAATGGGCGGTCTGAAACCTATTCGCGAAGGCGGAGGACATCAATCTGTATCGTTAAGAGTGTCTGATCCCAAAGGAAGAGAATATGTAATGCGTGCCCTGAAAAAAAGTGCCACCGTATTTTTGCAGTCAGTAGCTTTTAAAGATCAATATGTGGTTAATGATTTTGAAGATACATATGCAGAGAACTTCTTATTTGATTTCTACACCACTTCTCATCCTTATACTACATTTGCCATTGGCAGTATGGCAGACCAGATTGGTTTACCGCATACCAATCCAGTTCTATATTATATTCCAAAACAAAACGGTTTAAAAGAGTTTAACTCGAACTTTGGAGATCAGCTTTATATGGTCGAAGAAAGACCAGCTGATAATCATTTGGATGCTAAAAATTTTGGTAATCCAACTGATATTATTAGTACTGAGGATATGATGAAAAATCTTCATAAAGACGAAAAATACAGCGTTGATGAAGATGCTTATATGAAAGCGCGTTTGTTTGATATGCTTATTGGCGATTGGGACAGACATAGTGATCAATGGCGTTGGGCAGAGCATAAAAAAGGCAATAAAGTGCTTTATGAGCCAATTCCTCGTGACCGTGATCAGGCTTTTGTAAAATACGACGGAACTTTACTTTCTCTTTTAATGAATATTCCTGCACTTCGCCATATGCGAACTTTCAAAAATAAAATTGATAATGTAAAGTGGCTTAACAGAGAACCTTACCCTATGGATTTAGCATTTTTAAGAACTGCTGAAGAAAAGGACTGGATCGCTCAGGCCAAATATATTCAGGAAAATTTATCGGATAGTGATATCGATAAAGCTTTTAAAAACTTACCAAAAGAAGTTCAGGACGCAACGATTGAAGACATCAAGAAAAAATTAAAAAACAGAAAGAAAGATCTTCAAAAATATGCTTCGGAGTATTTTGATGTTTTAAGCCATACGGTAATGATTGCCGGAACAGATAAAAAAGACAAATTCGTTATTAATCATAATGCTAAAAAAAGCATCGAAATTCAGGTTTTTAGAGTTAAAAAAGAAGGCGATGAATTAGTTTACACGAAAACGGTAACGGATTCTAAAACTAAAAATCTTTGGATTTATGGTTTAGATGATAATGATGTTTTTGAGGTAAAAGGAAATCAGAAATCAAACATTAAAATTCGTTTGATTGGCGGTCAGAACAATGACACGTACAACATCGAAAACGGTAAAAAAGTAATTGTGTATGATTTTAAATCTAAAGAGAACACCTATAATCTGGATGCTAAAACAAGAACACAACTAACAGATGATTACGATGTGAACTTATACAATTACGAAAAACCTAAATACAATGTGGTATCCGGTCTGCCAAACATTGGTTTTAATCCTGATGATGGTGTAAAAGTGGGTATTAATTTAAATTATACGGTAAACAATTTCAAACAGAATCCGTATACGCAACGACACGTATTAAATGCTTTTTATTATTTTGCAACAGGAGGTTTAGAGTTTAATTATGTAGCGCATTTTCCTGGTTTGTTAGGTAAATGGGTTATTGATGTTGAATCGCAATATACAACTCCAAACTTTGCAGTAAACTATTTTGGATACGGAAATGAATCGGTAAATAATACTGAAGAATTTGGAATGGATTACAATAGGGTTCGTATTCAGAAATTTAATCTTTACGGAGCTATTAGACACGTTGGCAGATACGGAAGTGAGTTTAGTATTCAGCCCATGTTACAACAAATGAGAGTTGAAGAAACAGATAACAGATACATTGATACTCCAAATATCATTAACCCAATTGTTTTTGATAGTCAGGTTTATGGTGGTGCAAAAATTAAATATCTATTTAAAAATGCTGATTTTGCTGCAAAACCTACTTTAGGTGTTGCTTTTATGGCTTCGGCAACATGGCTTTCTAACTTAGATAACACGAAACAAAATTTTCCTACCATTGAAAGTTTCTTAGGATTTACTCATAAAATCGATCACAACGGAAATTTAGTATTAGCTACAATTTTAAAAGGAAAAGCGATTCTAAACAACAATTACGAATTTTATCAAGGCGCTACTTTAGGTGGAGATACTGATTTACGCGGTTATAGAAATGAGCGCTTTCTAGGAAGTTCTTATTTCTCTCAAAGCACAGATTTACGATTAAGCATTGGTAAAATCCGAAAAACAATTGCTCCTTTAACTTATGGAATTCTGGGTGGTTTTGATTACGGAAGAGTTTGGCTTGATGGTGAAAATTCAAGAAAATGGCATCAGGATTATGGTGGAGGAATCTGGATGAACGCCATAAATGTTTTAACTGCGAGAGTTTCTTATTTTAAATCTCCTGACGAAGAAGGAAGGGTTATTTTTGGAGCGGCATATAGCTTTTAGGAAAGGTTCAAAGTTGCAAAGGGACAAAGGGACAAAGCCACGAATTCACGAATTATTTATAATAATAATTCGTGAATTCGTGGCTAATTTTTTTGATGAGATGCTTTCTTATTTTAAACTTAGAAATTTAGTAGCTTAGAGTCTTAGCAACTCAGCAGCTTAAACTACTTTAGCTTAAACTCGTAAACGTTTCCTCCTACTTTGTTTGTTTTTTCGTCGGCAATCAATAATGTGTTGTTGTCTTTGAAAACTATGGCTTCTTTTTGCGAGAAGTGATTTAGTTTGATTTCGGTTTGAGATCCTTTATGAAATAAGTCTCCTTTGAAATCTTTAAATAAAACAATTTTATCATGGCTTAACAAAACTACTTTTTTCCCATCGGGACTAATTGTAGCACTTGTCAGGACACAATGATTGTAATTATCACAGGTTTTAAATTCACCTATTTTAGTTGCTTTTTGAGTTCCCGGAGCGTTTAGAATTTTGTATATAAAAGCGGTTCCGTCGAAATTTTTGCTACGGTTTTTTGTAAAAAGGTAAAAGTAATTTCCGTGTTCAAAAAAACCTTCAACATCATAAAACAGTTCTTTTTTCTTTGGAGGAAATTCAGTTTGTTCCGGATACGAAAATGAAACTTTATATTCGGCTACAGCCGCATCTTTATTCAATTGATTTTTATTGACTTTGTAAATGCACAAATCTCTACGTTCATTATCATTATTCCCAAAATCACCAATGTAGATATTTCCGGTTTTATCTTTAGTAATATCTTCCCAATCTACGTTTGTGGCGTTTGTGATTGTAATTGTTTTAGCCACTTTACCTTGCGAATTTATGGCATAGATTGCATTTTTATTGCCGCTGTCTTCTAAAGTATAAAGCAGTTTGGTTTCTGGGAAATAAGTAATGCCTGAAACTTCTTTTAATTTTTTAGGAAGCGAATAAAGCGTCTTGAATTCAGCCGTTGATTGTTGCTGACAAGCTAGTAAAGCAATAGAAATCCCAAGTAAAAAAAACTTTTTCATATGATTATTTTTTATTTTTCTAGCCACAGATTAAATGATTAAAAATGATTTTATCAAAGTTAATATTTTAAAAGAATCCGTTTAATCTGTGGCTAAAAACTAGATTAAATGTGTGTTTTTAAAATTGCGCGTAATAAACTCAAAAGCCGCAAACATGACATGCCCCATCGATTTGGCATTTTTAAACTTCATATCGTTGGTATAACGGTACAATTCCATTTTTAGCTGATTTAAATGATCTACTGTCGAAATGGTATCGTGACACATGATATTCAATAATTTTGTAATCCTGGCTTCGGCAGAATGAATTCGTTTGGCCAAAATGGCTCTTTCTTCATCTTTATACTGAATAACAGAACGGTCCTCTAATTTTTCTTTAATAAGTTTCATCATCTGATAGTTCTCTTTAAAAAACTGCGGACGATAGACTTTAAAATTCCCCTCATAACATTGCTGATCAAAATCTATGGCACGAATTCTATAGACTACCTGGTCAAAATCATGAATTGGGACAATTACATAATTATACGAACGCATATCGCCCAAAAGCCTAATCATACAACGCTCATTAAATTTCACAAACTCTTTTGCTATTTGAGATTTTTCTGTTTCGGTAGAAGTATGAAGCAACGTTTCCATAAAAATATCACCCGGAATTCCTACGATATGTTCTTCGATCAGAGTGTCACCAAAAACTAAAAAATTTATTTTATCCGGAGATAAAATGTCTTCCAATTCTAATCCGTAAATTCGTGAAGCATCGGCTTTTTTTATATAAAAATGAACGTAGTTGTCATTGAGAATATTACGGACTTTTACCCTAAAAGGCTTTGAGTTTCCAAAGGTGCAAAAATCGATAGCATCGACATTTAGATACTGAATAATATCATTGTTACCATCGGAATGCAACAGCGAATAAATCTTTTTTAAATTCAAATCAATTTCTTCGCGGTCAAACTCTCCATAATAAACACGAGTCCACAAAGTATCTACTCCGTTTTTATCATATAAATTTATGGCACCGGAAAATCGCAATAAATCATCATAGAACACAGATACCTTCGATATACGCTCGTATCGGTCTAGATAACTTAAAAGAGCTGGTGTCAAAGGGTACGATGGTTTTTTTAAAACCATTAAAGGTTCGCTCATTTTGAATATCTTTATTACAAATTTACATTAAATAAAATTTAGCGTAACAATAAACAAGTTGAATCGTCATACTTAAAACTAAAACCGAATAAATTTGGAAACCATACTTACTATTGAGAATCTGCATAAAAGATACGGGCGCATTCAGGCCTTAAAAAATGTTTCTTTTGAAATACAAAAAGGCCGTGTTTACGGTATTTTGGGACCTAACGGAAGTGGAAAATCGACTACTTTAGGAATTGTCCTAAATGTTGTAAACCGTACATCAGGAAATTATAGCTGGTTTGGAGGAAAGGTTCAGACTCATGAAGCCTTAAAAAAAGTAGGCGCCATAATAGAAAGACCTAACTTTTACCCGTACATGACGGCCGAAGAAAACCTGAAATTGGTTTGCAAAATAAAAAGCATCAATTATACTAAAATCAATGAAAAACTGGATTTAGTTGGTTTAACTGAAAGAAAAGACAGTAAGTTCAGTACTTTCTCATTAGGGATGAAGCAGCGTTTGGCTATTGCATCGGCACTTTTAAATGACCCTGAAATTTTAATTTTAGATGAACCTACAAATGGTTTAGATCCGCAGGGAATTCACCAGATTCGTGATATTATCAAAAAAATAGCTTCTCAGGGCACTACTATTTTACTGGCATCGCACTTATTAGATGAAGTAGAGAAAGTATGTTCGCATGTGATTGTTTTGCGTAAAGGCGAAATTTTGTATTCAGGCTCGGTGGATGAAATGTCAGCAAATGAAGGTTTCTTTGAAGTTATGTGTGATGATAATGCAACACTAAAAAATGTTCTGGCAACACATTCATCAATAGACCGGATTACAGAGGAGGACGGGAAAATTTTGGTTTATTTAAAATCAAATTTATCAGCAGCAGAACTGAATCAGTTTTTATTTTCTAAAAACATTACGTTAAGCCACTTAGTAAAACGTAAAAACAGTTTAGAAGCTCAATTTTTAGAATTAACCAAAAATGCCATTACTCAAAACAACTAAACCATGAACAGACTTATCTCTATAGAATTACAAAAAATCTGGAAAAACAAAGCCAGTCGCATCCTTACTTTAACCTATTTCATTTTACTTTCGTTCATTGCATTAATTGCTTCTATCAAATTTGATATAGGTCCAATACATATTGATCCGTCAGAAATGGGAATTTTTAATTTTCCGTTTATATGGCAGTTTAATACTTATGTTGCCGCCTGGCTAAAATTTTTCCTAGCCATTGTTATTGTGTCAATGATGGCAAATGAATATAGTTATGGTACTTTAAAACAAAATTTAATTGACGGTTTAAGCAAAAAAGAATTTATTTTATCCAAATTCTTAACCGTTGTACTTTTTGCATTAGGCTCGACCGTTTTCGTTTTTATAATGACTTTAATTCTTGGATATTCGTTTTCATCTTATACTGAATTTGATATCGTTTTTAGTGATTTAGATTATCTCTTAGCCTTTTTTGTAAAATTGACAGGATTCTTTTCTTTCTGTTTGTTTTTAGGAATTTTAGTAAAACGTTCTGCTTTTGCTTTAGGTTTTCTATTGGTTTGGAGTATTTTTGAGTGGATCCTAAAAGGAATATTAGTATTTAAAGTTTTTCCAAACAGCAATACAGGAAGTTACATCACACAATTCCTTCCTCTGGAAGCAATGTCAAATTTAATCACTGAACCTTTTACAAGATTATCAATTATAAGAAGTATAGGAACACAAATAGGAGTCGAAAACACTAAAGATTATGCTGTACATATTCTTTCAATTGTAATTGTTTTAGTATGGACATTATTATTCATGCTTTTTTCTTACAAATTGCTTAAAAAAAGAGATTTATAGTATATTTGTAATACTATGAATTATATTAAAATCTTTTTATTAGTTTTCTTTCTGTGCTTATTATCCACAAAGATAAAAGCGCAGAATATTACTGTAGATGATTCAAAAACAGACGAAAGTTTAGTAAAGAATATTTTAATAAATAGTTCGTGTATCGATGTATCCAGTGTGCAGGCTTCAGGAAATCCAACAAGCAGTGGAAATAGTTATGCTTCTTTCACTTCAGGAACTAGTGATTTTCCTTTTTCCAGTGGAATTGTTTTAAGTACTTCAGCCAGTAAAAATGCTGCCGGACCTTATAACGAAGCCAATTCGAAAGGTATACAAACTAACGGATGGCCTGGTGATGATGATTTAGAAAAGGCATTAAATACTACTAACAGTACCCAAGCAACAGTTTTAGAATTTGATTTTGTAGCTTTGACTAATTCCATAAGTTTTAATTATATTTTTGCTTCAAATGAGTATCAAACTTATTACCCTTGCAAATACTCTGATGGATTCGCTTTTTTAATAAAAGAAGCGGGAAGTACAGAGGACTACAAAAATTTAGCCGTATTACCCAATACTACAACACCTGTTTCTTCTACGACTGTACATAATGAAATAGAGCCTTATTCAGATGGTACCATATCTTCTCCCGGCTGTCCAGCAGAAAACGAAGATTTCTTTGACAGATATAATACTGCTAGTAGTCCTATAAATTATGCAGGGCAAACTAAAGTAATGAATGCCAGGGCCAACGTAGTTCCTAATAAAAAATATCACCTAAAACTAGTCATTGCTGATGATTCTACCAAAGAATACAACTCAGCTGTTTTTATAGAAGGTGGAAGTTTTCTTTCTTTAGTTGATTTTGGAGCAGACAGAACTATAGCAAATAACAATCCTGCATGTTTTGGAGAAACTATCACGTTGAACACTCAATTAGACAATACCCAATACGACTTTAAATGGTTTAAGCAAGATGCAACTAATAATTATGTAGAAATTCCTTCAGAAATAAGTGCTACATATAATGTTCAATCAACAGGAAATTATAAAGTCGAAGCTACTATAAAGGGCACAACTTGCGTATCGACAGGACAAATTAAAATTGAATATGCTCCAGAAATTCTTTCGACCGACACTTCTTTATTACAATGCGATGATGATACTGACGGAATTACTGTTTTCAACCTGACAAAAGTTAATGATATTGTAAAAAATAATGTTTCAGCAATTTTAAACAAAGGATATTACGAATCATTAGCAGATGCTCAGGCACCAACAAATCCGATTTTAAATCCTGAGAAATACACGAATAAAACCCCTGATCAAATTGTTTTTGCAAGAATTGAAAATCAATACGGCTGTTTTACAACTGCCGAAGTAACATTGAAGGTTTCTAATACAACAATTGCGGATCAAAACCCAATTGCAACTTGCGATGGAGATGATAAACAAGACGGATTGTATCAATTTGATCTTGCAGCAGAAGTAACAGCTCAAGTCACAACAGGATTACCTGCTACATTAGTATTTAATTATTATCTAAATACTAATGATGCGTTGCATGATGCCAATAAACTGCCGAACATTTTTAAAAATACTGTCGCTTACAGCCAGATTATTTATGCTAAAGCTACAAACGGAGCTGATTGTTTTGATATCGTTCCCATTACACTTGTTGTAAATACTTTTGATCCTCCTAATTTTCAGGATGAAACAAAATATTTATGCAAAGGAGAAGAAATCACATTAAATGTTGCTACTGGTTTTGTAAGTTATAAATGGAATACCGGAAGTAGCGACACCTCTATAGACGTTAACACAGCAGGAGATTATTCAGTAGTAGTTACAGATCCTAATGGTTGTGAAAAAACAAAGAAATTCAAAGTAATTTTATCTGAGCCTGCTTTTATAACCGATGCTATTATTAAAGATTTTTCGGGAATTGACAATTCTGTTTTAATAAAATATACAGGAGTTGGTAATTATGAATTCTCATTAGACGGTAATGTTTTTCAGGACGACGCGTTGTTTACCGGTGTCAGAGCAGGAATTTACAATGCAATTGCCAGAGATAAAAATGGCTGTGGATTGTCTAATTCTTTTCTTTTATATGTCATAGACTATCCTAGATTCTTTACTCCTAACGGAGATGGTTATAATGATTTATGGTTTATTACTAATGCAGATCACCTTCCTGATTACAAGATTTTCATTTTCGATCGTTACGGGAAGTTATTGAAACAAATGAATCAAAATAGTGCCGGATGGAATGGAATTTACAATGGCCAGCAACTTCCTTCTGATGATTATTGGTTTACACTACAATTTGTTGATGGCAAAACTGTAAAAGGCCATTTTAGTTTAAAAAAATAAAGGAAATTCCAATCTGAAAATTCCAAATTCCAATACTTGAAAATTCTAAGGAATTTAAACTTCAACTAAAAATTATAAATTCCAAAAAGTTAGAATAAAAAAAATCCCAAACTCCGTAAAAATGGAATTTGGGATTTTTTATATTGAAATTTAAAAAATGATTTAGATTTTAAATCTTTTTCTATCAGTTTCTGTCAAATAGATTTTTCTCAAACGAATAGATTTTGGAGTTACCTCTACATATTCATCTTTTTGAATGTACTCTAAAGCTTCCTCTAATGAGAAAATAATTGGAGGGATGATTCTTGCTTTTTCATCATTTCCAGAAGAACGAACGTTAGATTGTTTTTTCTCTTTCGTTACGTTTACACACATATCATCAGCACGAGAGTTTTCTCCAATTACCTGACCTTCGTAAATTTCAGTATTTGGTTCAACAAAAAACTTACCACGATCTTGTAATTTATCGATAGAATAAGGAATAGCTTTTCCTTTTTCCATAGAAATCAATGAACCTTTGTTACGCCCGGCAATTTCTCCTTTGTAAGGCTCATATCCAATGAAACGGTGTGCCATAATAGCTTCACCAGCTGTTGCAGTAAGTAATTGGTTACGCAATCCAATAATTCCACGAGATGGAATATTAAATTTTACAATCATACGCTCACCTTTAGTTTCCATGCTCAGCATTTCACCTTTACGCATAGTAACGAACTCAACCGCTCTTCCAGAAAGTGATTCCGGTAAATCGATTGTCAATTCCTCAATTGGCTCACATTTTTTACCATCAATTTCTTTGATGATAACTTGTGGCTGACCAATTTGTAACTCATACCCTTCTCTTCTCATTGTTTCAATAAGAACAGATAAGTGAAGTACTCCACGACCAAAAACCATGAATTTATCAGCAGAATCAGTTTCACCTAACTTCATCGCTAAGTTTTTCTCTAATTCTTTTGTCAATCTTTCTCTAATATGACGAGAAGTTACAAATTTACCCTCTTTACCAAAGAAAGGAGAGTCATTAATTGTAAACAACATACTCATTGTAGGCTCATCAATATCAATCGTTTTTAGACCTTCTGGATTTTCAAAATCAGCAATAGTATCACCAATTTCAAAACCTTCAACTCCAATGATTGCACAAATATCTCCAGCAATAACTTCTTGTACTTTTTTACGACCAAGTCCTTCAAAAGTATGAAGTTCTTTGATACGTGATTTAGATACAGTACCATCTCTTTTCACTAATGAGATTGGCATACCTTCTTTAAGAACACCTCTTTCTAAACGACCAATAGCAATACGACCTGTAAAAGCTGAAAAGTCTAAAGAAGTAATCAACATTTGTGGTGTTCCTTCAGAAACTTTAGGAGCTGGTACATTTTCAACAACCATATCCAATAATGCTTCAACATTATCAGTTACGTTTTCCCAATGATCAGACATCCAGTTATTTTTAGCAGAACCATAAACGGTTGGGAAATCCAACTGCCATTCTTCAGCACCTAATTCAAACATTAAGTCAAAAACTTTCTCATGAACTTCTTCAGGAGTACAGTTTTCTTTATCAACTTTATTGATAACTACACAAGGTTTTAAACCAAGGTCAATCGCTTTCTGTAATACAAAACGAGTTTGTGGCATTGGACCTTCAAAAGCATCGACTAGCAAACATACACCATCGGCCATGTTTAATACACGTTCTACTTCTCCTCCAAAATCGGCGTGGCCAGGAGTATCGATAATATTGATTTTTGTTCCTTTATATTGAACTGATACGTTCTTTGAAGTAATAGTAATACCTCTCTCACGCTCTAAATCGTTATTATCAAGAATTAAATCACCTGTGTTTTCGTTGTCACGAAATAATTGACAGTGATACATAATTTTATCAACCAAAGTGGTTTTACCGTGATCGACGTGGGCAATAATTGCAATGTTTCTAATAGATTCCATCTGTGATTTTTAATGGGTGCAAAGGTACACTTTATTTTGATATAAAAAACGTTTCTGTGATAGTTTGCGTATAGACAAGTAATTAGTTCGTTAAAACAATGTAAATTTAACCACCAAATTGAACTTTCGTTGTTGTTTAATTATAGTTAATTTAACTATATTTGAGTAATGAAAAGTAAAACTCTCCAAATTACTCTAGTTTACGTTATCATATCGCTAATTATGGCAATTCTCTGTCATAAAATACTTACTACCTACTTTTCTAAAATAGAATATTTTTATTTATTTTTCATAAAAGACATACTCTTTATATTAGCTACAGGATTTATTTTCAGATATATATTAGCCAAAAACGAAAACAGAAATATCTCTATTTTCGAAAAACTAAAGAGAACAAACGAAGAAATCAAAGAATCGAACGAAAAATATGACATTGTCGCAAAGGCAACAAGTGATACTATTTGGGACTGGAAAATTCAGGAAGACAGCATCAACTGGAACAAAGGAATCGAAATTGTTTTTGGATACAATCCGGCAGAAGTTGGCAAAACATCAAAATGGTGGTTTGACAAAATACACCCCGAAGACAGCATCAGAATGTCTATAAAACTATATTCGTTTATCGAGCAAAAAACCGAAAAATGGCAAGATCAATACCGCTTTAGATGTGCTGACGGAACCTATAAATATGTTCTTGACAGAGGTTTTTTATTGAAAGATGAAAACGGAAGAGCCATAAGGATGATTGGAGCCATTCAGGATATCACCAAACAAAAAGAAGAAGAGCAGCGACTAAAACTTTTAGAAACCGTAATTACACAATCTAAAGATTCGATCCTGATTACAGAAACTAACTCAGTAGATCGTAAAATTCCTAAAATAGTCTATGTGAATCCTGCTTTTTCGCACATGTCCGGATACCTCTCTCATGAAATAATCGGTAAATCCCCGAACATCTTCAAAGGGCCAAAATCAGATTCAGAAGAATTAAAAAAACTATTAAGAGCCATAAAAAACAAAGAAGAGTGCTTAATTGAAACTATAAGCTACACCAAGAAAAAAGAGGAATACTGGGTTCGATTTTCGATGATTCCAATTTTCAATAATGAAGAAAATATTTCGCACTGGATCTCTATACAAAGAGACATCACCGATGAGAAAAAATTAGAGACAGAAAAAGAACATCTTATTCGCGAATTAACTCAAAACAATAAAGACTTAAAACAATTCTCCTATATTACGTCACATAATCTGCGAGCGCCATTATCTAATTTAATAGGACTTCTTAACTTAATAGAAGACATCCCGGTAAAGAATCCTGAACTTCAGGAAATTATTTCCGGTTTTACAAAATCGACTCATTTATTAAATGAAACTATCAATGATCTGGTAAAAGTGATTATCATCAAAGACAATCCTTCGATGCAAAAAGAAGAAGTCTCATTAAAAGAAGTTTTCGAGAATGTCTTTAGTCAATTGTCTTTTCAGATCGAGCTGCACAAACCTATTATTAAACTCAAATTCGACAAAGTTCCTGTATTAAACACAAATAAAGCTTATATTGAAAGCATTTTACTTAATTTACTAACCAATTCTATAAAATACAAATCAGAAAACAGGAAATTAAAAATCTCTATTACCGCCGAACAAATCGATCATAAAGCCATCCTAACCTTCAAAGACAACGGAATTGGAATTGATCTGGAACGAAACGGCGATAAAGTTTTTGGATTGTATCAAAGATTTCACAATTACCCCGACAGCAAAGGCTTAGGATTGTATTTAGTAAAATCACAAGTAGAAACTATGGGAGGAACAATTAGTATCGATAGCGAAGTTAATACAGGAACAACATTTACAATAACATTTAAAAATTAATTTATATGCTCGAGCAAATTTTATGCATCGACGACGACCCAATCACGTTAATGCTATGCAAGAAAGTAATTTCGAAATCATCTTTTTCAAAAGAAATTATCACTGCTCAAAATGGCGAAGAAGCATTGCATCATTTCAATACCTTAAAGTACAACAAAAACAAAGCAAGCAAACCAGAACTAATTTTTTTAGATCTAAACATGCCTGTCATGGGCGGTTGGGAATTCCTGGACCATTTTACCTCTTCAGATTATGCCGAATTCAATAAGGCACGCGTAATTGTACTTTCTTCTACAATTGACCCCGAAGATCTAGCCAAAGCAAAAAAATATCCTATTATCATCGATTTCCTTTCAAAACCAATTACACAGCCAATGTTGGAATATCTTAAAAAGAAAATGGATCTTTAAATAGATTTAAATTCCAATATCTAAAATTCCAAATTCCAACAAACATATCTAAATTCTAAAAAAAAATCCAAATTCCAATAGATATCGCAAAAGTTAACGCGTATAATTGGAATTTGGAATTTATTTTTTTTTGGAATTTTATTTGTTTATTCCGTTTTGTTCAAATAAAAAAAAGTCCTCTTTTAGAGGACTTTTTATATACTTTAGGAAATTGTAACTAATTACAATTTAGCAACATGTTTAGTTAATTTAGACTTCAAGTTAGAAGCTTTATTATCATGAATGATGTTCTTTTTAGCTAATTTATCAATCATAGAGATTACAGTTGATAATTTAGAAGTAGCATCAGCTTTATCAGTAGCTATTCTTAATGCTTTAATAGCATTACGAGTAGTTTTATGTTGATATCTGTTAAGAACTCTTCTTTTTTCGTTACTTCTGATTCTTTTTAATGCTGACTTATGATTTGCCATTTTGTTTTAATTTTAGATGTAATAATTATTATAGATACTAGTTAAAAAAGAAAAACCTCCCATAATTGCAAAACAATCACTTTGGTTTTAACTAATAAAATAAAAATCGAGACACCAATCCTTATTTTACAAAACTTATTCACAACTAATTTTAGTAGTCTGTAAGGGAATCGAACCCCTGTTACCAGGACGAAAGCCTGGAGTCCTAACCCCTAGACGAACAGACCATATCCTTCTAAGTTTTTCTATATTTAAATAGAGGTATTATT
>NZ_JADKPQ010000020.1:0-124976 GCF_015350725.1 Flavobacterium sp. CSZ | reverse complement strand
TCATAGCACTAAACCTAACAGGTTTTAAAAACCTGCTAGGTTTGATTCTTAAAACAAAACCCGATCAGATTAAAAAATCTATCGGGTTTTTCATTTAGAAATATATTGAAGTTAGTAAGTATTCTGGTTTAATCTTTTTGGACAATCACATCAAAACCTCCGTTTTTATCGAAAACAACATCATAAAATTTGGAGTCTTTTTCTATTCCTACTTCATAAGTGGTTTTATTTTGGTCGTCTACTACAAGGGCAATTTCTTTAATGGATTTAACCGGATAATTTTTCTTTAAATACGCCTGAGCTCTTACAGGAAGTTTGCCAAGGGGAATTTGAGATTCAAAAGCTTTTAAAACTCCTAAATTATCGTAAACTGCCAGGACTTCTGTAGTGGCATTTGTTTTGAATTTTGCTTCGTAACGAATTTCATCGTCATCATCACCAACATACTTCAGGTTCCATACCGGGATTTTACCGGGATATTCTTTTTGGAAAGTATACAGTACTTTTTCTGGCGGAGTGACCACCTTATCTGAAGAAATTCCATTTTGTCCTATTGAAAAACTACTATACAAAAAGGTAATAATAAAGAAAAGGTTTTTCATCCTTACGGTTTTAAATTAACACCCCTTAAAATAACGTATTAAAATTACTACTTTATTTTGAAGTAAATATAGAATTGAAAAAAAATGTTAAAAAAAAGAGTAACATTCCGCTAAATAAGCCGTCTTATATAAAACCAAAACCACAAAACAATGAAATTGAGTTTTAAGAATTTCCAGAGTTCACCACAACTTTATGCCCGTATAGCCGGACTATTATACTTAGTTATTATAATAATGGGATTCTGTGCTGAAACTTTTGTTAGAAATAAACTCTTTGTTTCCGGAGATGCCAATGCAACTGCAAATAATATTATACACTCTGAATTTCTTTGGAAAATTGGAATCACAGCCGATCTTATTATGCAAATTTGCGATTTGCCGGTAATGATCATTCTTTATTATCTTTTAAGACCTGTGAGCAAAAAACTCGCTCTGCTTAACCTGTCTTTCAATCTGATACAAACAGCAGTTTTGGTGGCCAATAAATTAAATCTTTTAGCAGCCTTATTCTTTTTGGGAGATGCTGAGTATTTAAAATCGTTTACCCCGGATCAGCTCCATACACTATCTTATCTTTCCATCAAGCTGCATGACTTTGGTTTTGGCATTGGATTGATCTTTTTTGGGTTTGTATGTCTTTTAGAAGGATATTTAATTTTTAGATCAGTATACTTTCCTAAAACAATTGGCGTTTTAATGACAGTTGCAGGAATCTGTTATTTATCAAATAGTTTTATCCTGATTCTTGCGCCTCAATTCTCTAGTATTGCATTATTAATGCCGTGTTTACTAGCTGAATTGTCATTGAGTTTATGGCTTATTTTTAAAGGCGTAAATCTATCGGTCTGGAAACAAAAAGTAGCATAATCATTTATAATAAAACCCGAATAGAAATAAAAAAGCCCACAAGAAAATCATTGCAGGCTTTCATTTTTGAAATAGTTGAATTAGTAAGCACTTATTTCGGGTTTTATTTTTTTAACCGGTCTGATAATTCTCTTTTATAGGTAATACCCACTGGTAATTTTTCGTTTTTAATGACAACAAAATCTTTATCTGTTGCTTCAATTTTATCCAGAGCTACAATGTATGATTTATGAATGCGAATGAAGTTTTTCTCGGGTAAACATTTCTCAAGTTCACTTGTAGTAATCGAGGCCAGATACGTTCTCTTTGTGGTATATAGTTTCACATAATTACCAAAACTCTGAGCAAATAAAAGCTGGTCTAATTCGATGTCCATAAAATAACCGTCTACCTTTACACTCACCGAATTTATAATTGCTTCTTCGGTTTTTGCCTTTGTGGTTTCGGTGGCAAAAAAACGATCAATCGCTTTTAGAAACCTGGGGAAATAAATAGGTTTTAAAAGGTAATCAATTACACCATAATCATAACTTTCCAGAGCAAATTCAGAATAGGCTGTGGTTAGAATCGTTTTGGGATGTGTTGGAAGAATTTTCAACAATTCCATACCCGAAATCTCAGGCATATTAATATCCAAAAACATCAGATCCACAGGATTCTCGCGAAGATAATCCATGGCTTCAATACCGTTATAGCCTTGAAAAACCAACTCCAATTGTGGATTTTGCTTGATGTAATTCGCCAGCACATAATGCGCTGCGGGTTCATCATCTACAATTATACATTTTTTGGATTCTCTCATTCTACAAACTTTTTCAATTGTACTTTAAAATCTACAATGTAGGTGTTCTTATCGTCCTGAATATCGAGTTTATAATTTTTTCCGTAAATCAAATTCAAACGTTCTATGGTATTTTTTAAACCAATTTTGGTAGAAACCACATCTGTTTTTTTGGTAGGAATTGAATTGACAACATGAAGATGCAATTGTCCTTCTTCGACAGTTATAAAAATTCTCACATAACATTTTTCAATCGCGCAGGTTCCATGTTTAAATGCATTTTCGATAAAAGCAATCAACAACATCGGCGAGATCTTATAGGCATTTTCATTATCGATTTTAAAATCATAAGTGATCTCGCATCGATATCCAACACGTTCTTTCTCGAGCTGTACATAACTGTTTATAAACTCGAGTTCATCCTCAAGGGAAACACACTTTTTGCTATTACTTTCTAGCTGATAACGCATTAATTGCGATACTTTCATGATCAAATCCGGGGTTCTTTCTGGAAACTCAAGACTAATTCCGTAAAGTGTATTGAAGGTATTGAACAAAAAGTGAGGATTTAGCTGTCCTTTCAGGGAGTTCAATTGCATTTCGTTAAACAATAAGGTTTCGCTTGTTTTTTTTCTGTGAATTCTATAGAATTTAAAGACAATAATCGGGCTTAAAATACAAACCAAAGTTCCCAAGACACTGGCCAGTTGATAGGCGTAACTTCTTTGATGAGAGTTTTGATACAAATGACAATTGCTAAACATATCCAGCATAGTGACCTCGTATAAAACTACCGAGAAGACAAATACACCAAAAAGAGTCAGAATGATATAAGTTACAGGACGCTGGGTTTTGAATAAGATGGGCAAAAGAAAGAAGCGATTGAATTGGGCGTGCATGTATAGAACCAAGTAGAAAAAAATCCCCATTAATATGGAAGTAAACGAACTAAATAACATCCAGTCATTTTTTAACGTATAAATCGTAAATGAAAAGGCAACAACGGCAATTTCCTGCCACCATTTGTTGTCCAATATGTTATCAAATTTTATATTCATTTTTAATACTTAAATAGTCTACAAAGTACGTACAAAAATTTAATTTATTTTTCCAAAAAATGACCAATTCAATTGGTCATTTATTATCGCAGTACATCATTTAAGATGACATATATCAGTTCAAGTCAAATAATTTTGTTCTATCAATTTCATACCACTAATTTTATGTACTTCAGAAAAATTACTTTATTAGTTTTCTTGATTTTTGCTTGTGGTAGTTATGCGCAAACCTTGTCTTTAAAACAAGCCATTAAAACAGGTTTAGAAAACTACGGTTCTATCAAAGCAAAAAGCAATTACACCAATGCTTCACGCGAGACACTCAAACAATCCAAGCGTGATTATCTGCCCAATCTTAATTTATCGGCACAACAGGATTACGGAACAATCAACGGGCAAAACGGTGCTTTGTACGGTTTTAATGGTTTAGGGACAGCTTCTTCCGGACCTGCCTTACCAGACCAAAACTGGAACTCGGCTTTTGGCGCTTTGTATCTGGTCAATATGAACTGGGATTTTTTCACCTTTGGGAAAATTAAGGAAAAAATCAATTTGGCTAAAATTGATCTTCAGGCCAAGGAAAAAGATTTGAAACAGGAAGAATTTCAACAGGAAATTAAAATTGCTGCTGCTTATTTGAATTTACTGGCAAGCCAGAGATTATTGATTTCGCAGCAAAAAAATTTAAGCCGCGCTGAAATTTTCAAGAAAACTGCCGTAGCCCGCGTTAAAAACGGATTATTGGCCGGAGTTGATTCTACATTGGCTACAGCCGAAGTTTCCAAAGCAAAGATCTCTTTGAATCTGGCTAAAAACTTCGTCAAGGAACAAAACAATAAATTAGTTGATTTAATGGGTGTTGCTCCTCAGGATTTTGCAACCGATACTTTATTTGTCAATGATATCCCAAAAGAGGTTCTGAGAGGAACTGCAACTTCAGACAGTTTGCACCCTTTATTACAATTCTATAAAACGAAAATTGATTACAGCAATCAACAAGTAAAATTATACAAGCGTTTTTACTATCCCACAATGAGCGCCTTTGGGGTTTTGCAAACACGCGCCTCAGGATTTAATAGCGACTATATTACAGATCAGAATTCATTCAACAGAAATTACTGGGATGGGGTAAATCCGGACCGCACCAATTATTTGGTCGGAATTGGAATTAGCTGGAATCTTACCACTCCTTTTAGAGCAAGTAAACAAGTAAGCGCTCAAAAGTATGTTTCGCAAGGTTTACAGGAAGAATACAACCAGGCCGAGAGAGAACTCAAATCACAACTAAAACTAGCCGACGATAAAATACAAATAACGCTTGACAACTTTGCCGAAGCCCCTATTCAGGTAGATGCAGCCAAGAAAGCGTATTTGCAAAAATCGACTCTATACAAAAACGGACTTACCGATTTAACCGATATTACCCAAACATTGTATACGCTAAATCGCGCTGAAATCGACAGAGATATTGTCAACAACAATGTCTGGCAATCGTTTTTGCTTAAAGTAGCTGCTACTGGCAATTTTGACTTATTTATAAATGAATTTTAATTAGATCCTAATGAATTTAATACGTTTTGCACTCCGCAAACCCATCTCCATATTAGTATTGGTTGCGGGTCTATTTTTCTTCGGAATTGGTGCCATCCAGGACATTAAGGTAGATATCCTGCCAAAAATGAACTTGCCGGTTATCTATATTGCACATCCCTTTGGAGGTTACACGCCAGACCAGATGGAAGCTTATTTTGCTAAGACTTATGTCAACATTCTACCCTTTGCCAATGGTGTAAAATCGGTAGAAACCAAAAATATCCAAGGGTTAATGATCATGAAATTAACCTATTATGAAAACACGAATATGGCTCAGGCTGCGGCCGAACTGAGTTCACTCTCCAACAGAATCCAGGCGGCATTTCCTCCGGGGACCCAACCTCCGTTTATCATTCGTTTTGATGCTTCTTCATTGCCAATTGGTCAATTGGTTTTGAGCAGTAAGATTAGATCAAACAACGAATTGCAGGATTTGGCCAATGTGTATGTTCGCGCCTCCTTTACCTCGATTCCCGGTTTACTATCGCCTGCTCCCTTTGGCGGAAGCCCAAGAACTATCGAGGTCAATGTAGATCCGGATTTACTGCGTTCGCACAATATGACACCCGATCAGGTGGTGGAGGCCATTCGTATCAACAACCAGACCGCACCGTCCGGAAACGTAAGAATGGGCGATGTCAACTATATTACGCCAACCAATAATACGATTAAAGAAGTAAAGGATTTTGAGAATATTCCACTTTTTAAAGGAAGCGTTCAAAACTTAAAATTAGGTGATGTTGCCACTGTAAAAGACGGCGCGGATATTACACAAGGTTATGCTCTGGTAAACGGAAAACGCTCGGTATATATCAGTATTGCAAAAGCCGGAGATGCTTCGACCTGGGATGTGGTGCAGAAATTAAAAGCCGAATTGCCTAAAATTCAAAGTACACTACCCGAGGATGTGAAATTATCTTATGAATTTGACCAGTCGGTTTATGTAATTAACTCGGTGAAAAGTTTGATTACAGAAGGTATCATTGGAGCGGTTTTAACCGGACTAATGGTATTGCTTTTCCTTGGCGATAAACGTGCAGCTTTAATTGTAATTTTAACCATCCCGATTTCTATTATATCAGGGGTTCTATTCCTGAAATTATTCGGACAAACCATCAACTTAATGTCTTTAAGTGGACTAGCACTGGCAATTGGTATTTTGGTGGATGAAAGTACCGTTACGATCGAAAATATTCACCAGCATCTCGATATGGGTAAACCCAAGGCGCTGGCCATTTGGGATGCCTGTCAGGAAATTGCCTTGCCTAAATTATTGATCTTACTTTGTATTTTGGCAGTTTTTGCACCGGCCTTTACCATGGTGGGAATTCCCGGAGCGTTGTTCTTGCCTTTGGCTTTAGCCATTGGATTCTCGATGGTAATTTCGTTTTTACTCTCTCAGACTTTTGTGCCTGTAATGGCCAACTGGCTCATGAAAGCACATCCAAAACACGAACATGGACCTAATATTTCAGATGATGAAGCAGAATTTAACCATTGCGGATTAACTCCGGAATCGGAAAAAGATCTCATCACGCAGAAAAAAGCAATGGTTGCAAAAGAAGATATCGACAATGACGGGAAAATTGGTGCTTTCGAGCGTTTCAGAATTCGTTTTATGAGAACCCTGGATCGATTATTCCCTTATAAAAAAGCAACAGCTATCATATATCTGGTTGGAATTACGCTTTTGGCGGTTGTCTTTATCAATTTCATTGGAAAAGATGTTTTCCCAAAAGTAAATTCAAGTCAGTTTCAATTAAGAATGCGTGCTCCTGATGGAACCCGTTTAGAACGTACCGAAGAAAAAGCCATTATTGTTTTGAAAGAATTACAAAAAATGGTGGGTAAAGAACATATCGGAATCTCCTCTGTTTATGTAGGACAGCACCCTTCGTTATTCTCCATTAACCCGATTTATTTGTTCATGGCAGGTTCGCATGAAGCGGTATTTCAGGTGAGTTTAAAAGAGTATCACACCGATATGGACAACTTTAAGGACGACTTTAGAGCCCGAATTAAAAAAGTGCTTCCTGATGTAAAGCTTTCTTTTGAACCAATCGAACTTACCGATAAAGTTTTGAGTCAGGGTTCCCCTACTCCTATCGAAGTTCGTATTGCAGGAAAAGACAAAAAACGAAATGAATTATACGCTAATCAAATTGTAGAAAAACTAAAGAAAATTTCTTATTTCAGAGACGTACAAATTGGTCAGCCTATTCATTATCCAGCCATGAATATTGATATTGACAGAACCCGTGCTGCCGAATTGGGCGTAGATATGAATGATATTTCCAGATCGCTTGTGGCCTCGACCTCATCATCTAGATATACAGAGAAAAATACCTGGGTTGATGAAAGAGCCGGATTATCATACAACGTTCAGGTTCAGGTTCCGCTGAATCAGATGAAAAGTAAAACTGATATTGGAGAAATTCCGGTATTAAAAAATTCGCTTCGTCCTGTTTTAAGTGATGTTGCAAAAATTACACCGGGATTTGTGAGTGGTGAAAATGACAATTTAGGGGCTATGCCATACATTACCGTTACAGCCAACATTAGCCAGACCGATTTAGGAACGGCAGTAAAAGATGTGGATGCAACCATCAGTTCGTTGGGAGAATTACCTAGGGGGTTATTCATCACTCCAATCGGAATGAGTAAAGTATTGGTAGAAACATTAAGCAGTTTACAAGTCGGATTATTGGTTGCCATATTTGTAATCTTCTTAATGTTAGCCGCTAATTTCCAGTCGTTCAAAGTTTCGTTAGTGATTTTAACCACGGTTCCGGCGGTAGTTTTAGGAGCTTTATTAATGCTTACAATTACTGGTTCTACGCTTAACTTACAATCCTATATGGGTATCATTATGTCCGTTGGGGTTTCTATCGCGAATGCCGTTTTATTGGTTACCAACGCAGAACAGCTTCGAAAACGAAATGGAAATGCCTTAGAATCAGCTCGTGAAGCTGCGGCTTTAAGGCTTCGTCCTATTATCATGACATCAGTTGCGATGATTGCCGGAATGTTGCCAATGGCTATTGGTCATGGCGAAGGTGGCGATCAGGTTTCTCCCTTAGGTAGAGCTGTAATTGGAGGATTATTATTCTCAACTTTTGCCGTATTGCTTATCCTGCCACTTATCTTTGCATGGGCACAAGAAAAAACAACAACACAATCTGTTTCTTTAGATCCTGAGGACGAAGAAAGTATCCATTATATCTCATCATTAAATCCAAAAAATGAAAAATAACATTATACAATCGAGCGCATTATTTTTTGTAGCCATATTTTTTCTAACGAGCTGTAATTCTAAGAAAGAAGAAACTGTTACTGCCGAAATTGAACCTAAAACAGAAACTATTTCTTTAGAGAAAGAAAAACTAACTACAGAGTTGCGTTTACCAGCCGAATTAACTGGTTTTCAACAAGTAGATTTGTACGCTAAAGTAAGCAGTTTTGTAAAATTGCTAAAAGTAGATATTGGTACCAAAGTAAAAAAAGGACAGCTTTTGATTGTTCTTGAAGCACCGGAAATTAGCTCTCAACTCGCTGCTGCTGAATCAAGACTAAAATCAATGGAGGCTATTTATGCTACCAGCAAAAGTACTTACAACCGTTTGTACGAAACAAGCAAAGTGGAAGGAACAATTTCTAAAAATGACCTGGAAATGGCCAACGGAAAGAAAAACTCAGATTATGCACAATACCAGGCAGCAGTTGCAGCCCACAAAGAAGTGTCGATTATGAGAGGTTATCTTGAAATCCGTGCTCCTTTTGACGGAGTTGTAGCAGCAAGAAACGTAAATTTAGGAACCTTTGTTGGTCCGGCAGGAAAAGGGTCTGATTTGCCTTTATTGACCATTCAGCAGCAAGATAAATTACGTTTGGCGGTTTCTGTTCCTGAATTGTATACAGGATATTTACACGAAGGTGACCAAATGAGTTTTAATGTAAAATCATTACCGGAAAATTTTAAAGCTAAAATTACAAGAATGTCAGGAGCTTTAGATTTGAAATTACGCTCTGAGCGTGTTGAAATGGATGTTATCAATACCAAAAAAGATCTTTTACCAGGAATGGTTGCCGAAGTACTTTTACCCCTTAACGCAAAAGACAGTACTTTTGTAATTCCTAAATCGGCATTGGTAAGTTCTGCCGAAGGTTTGTATGTGATCAAAGTGATCGACCATAAAGCAACAAGAGTCAATGTGAAGAAAGGAAGAGAAATCGACGATAAAATTGAAATCTTCGGAGATTTGAACCTGAAAGATAAACTGGTGAAAATTGCCAGCGAAGAAACTAAGGAAGGCGATATCATAAACGAATAACCTGCGTTTAGTCTTCATTTTAGTGATTACCAAAAACTGTACGCTTAATGCGGCATTTTAAAATCTAATTTTAGAATGTAGATTACAATTTACCTTAAAGGACGATACTTAATATAGTGTCGTCCTTTTTTTGTTTTGTGAGGTTTGGTTTCGCGGAGATTCACAAAGATAGCACGGAGATTCGCTGAGATTTTTTAATCTAGCAAAGACGCGAAGGCGCAAAGTTTTTTGAGTAATCCTTTAAGCGTAGTATGTCAATTTCGATCCCGAGGCTTCGGGAGAGAAATCACACTCGTAACTACGGTCCTAAAAGCACAAATCTTTGTCGAATTTCTGTTTACTTCGTCTGGTCCCTAACGATCGAGTCTCCCTTCGCTCGTAATGACAAACTTTAAGGTTATATTTTTTTTAACTTTTAATTAAATGAAAGTTCTAGAATTTTTTAGGAGCTATTTCCTGCTATCATTGCAATCTTTTAAGCCGAACCCCTGATAAAATGATTTTCCCTTCTATCAGGGCTAGGAATCAGGTATAAATACTTGCTTTTTTTGTTTTATTTATAGCTACACTTGTTTCATACAAATTTATCATAATATGGATTTCCGTAAAAAAGATAATAATAGAGAACTGATATTTGCTTTAATATTCAATAAATCATCGGAAAGATTATTTAAGCTATCAAAAAACAACTGCAATTTAATATAATTAGCAAACTAGAAAAATTTATGAAATTTTTATATCAGTTATTTTTAGCATTCAATTCAACTTGGTTGATAGTTGTTGTTTTTTTAGTTAAAGAAAAATATAAGTTCAATATTTTGGATGAATATTCTACTTATTATTCTTGGATAATTTTTGCAATTATTCCAATTATTTTAACCGGTTTAAGTTTTTTGATTGCAATAAATTTACCCAAGGATACATTACGAAATAGCTCAGTTAAAGAAATTGAATTGGCAAATAATAATTTCCTACCAACATATTTAGGGTACTTTTTTGTATCTCTAGGTATAAACGATATTTCTACGTTAATAGTAGTTTTTACAATTATATACATTTTCACATTTCTGTCGCAGACGCTTTATTTCAATCCTATTTTTTTACTTTTTGGTTATCATTTTTACTTTATTAAAACCTCAGGAAACGTAAAAATATTCTTAATCACAAGAAAGCAATTGAAAAAACCTGGGGAAAATAGTTTTGAAAAATTAAGAAGAATTAACAACTATACATTTATCGAACTCTAATTAAATTTTATATGGCAAATTATATTTTCGGAAAAGTGAAAAGAAAACAGAATATGTTTCGTGTTATTGAAACTGAAACTGAAATTTACGAAATCGCACAGCTAAACTTAAGCGGTGTTGATTATAATCCAGCAACTCTCATTGAAGATGAAGAACTATATCAGCTTACAGATTTTTCAACCACAGACTTTATTTTAGATTTTCTTCAGAATGATTTGGATACAGTAAACCACGACCAAATAACAAAAGCAGACTTAAAAAAACTATCTTTTATTTGTACTGTACAGGCTGATCTATATTTTTTCCAAATAATAAATTCTAGTTTTTACATTAGTAAAAAATGGTTCTCAATTGATGAATTAACTTTAGAAGCGGATAAACCAATCATAACTATAAATCCTTTTGCGGATGCTATTTATGACAGACAGAGTGATACACTATATTTTAAAAAATTAACAGCTGCACAAAAAATTTTTAAGGGAATGGATCAATTATATAAAATAGCGACAGAAGATGAAACTCAGGCATTCTTAGATAGGGATTTTCTTGATGTGGGCGCTAATTTTGTTGTTAGAAATGTGACAATTCCAAATAGAAAGAGGATAGCTCTAGTGAATGATACATTGAATAATTTATCTAGTGATGAAAAGCAAGCAATTTATGATTATACGAATGAATATGGCAAGGTGACTTATCAAAATGGGAAATTTAAAATAGAAAGCGATGATGATTTAAAATTTGTTCTTTGGGGTATCCAACAGAGGTTTTACACTACACATATTGGTGGTGAAAAGAGAATAGCTAATTCAGTTATTAGTATTTAAAATCCAAATCAAACAAAATAAATGACCATTTCAGATTTATTAAAAGAAATTATTGATTCTTCAAAAGAACGTGTGAAAAGTCCAATAAGTGGTGCTTATTTGCTATCATTTACATTGTGGAATTGGAGACCAATTGCATTACTCCTTTTTGAAAAAGCTACAATAACCCAAAAAATTATAGTAATCAATTCTGAATATTGCGACAAAATGGCTGTTTTTGGCCCTTTCCTGCTTGGTCTTTTCTTTACAATTGGAATTCCATACATAATGACAGTTATTGATATTTTGTTAGTACCAGCAAAAAAGAAAAGATTGAAAACAATTTATCAAGCAAAAACTAATGAGCTTACCGAACAAATAGAACTCGTTGCAAAAGAATTAGAATTACAAGACAAAAAAAATAGAAGTAAAACAACTGAAGATTTTGAACAACAAATAAGCGAATTACAAAATAGACTAGACACTCTTAATAATTCAAATAAATCTATAATAGAAGATTATGAAAATAAAATTAATGATTTAACAACAATCTTACAAACAAATAATTCTGAAAAAGAAAAAGAGAAAGAAATCAATTATTTTACACGTTTAATGATTAATAATGAATTTCATCCCAAAGATTTTCGTTTTGTAAAAAACACTCAATTAACTACAAACGATGTTTATGGCAGTTCTTTAGTTGCTCCAGAAGTTTATAGTTTTCTTGTAAAACAAGAATATATAGAAACTTTTAATAATGGTTTCAGAATTACAAAAAAGGGAATACCTTTTTTGGAATATGTAAAACAAATAATCAAGAGCAGCGAAAAATAAACATCAACTGCATCTGGATGTTTTCTTAAACACACGATAGTACAGATATACGGAACTATAGCGCGTATTTGCAATCAGTGCTCTCAACGATTATACATAACTATTTTTTTAATATTAAAAATAAACCGTATGCAATTACTAGAAATAAAAGAAAAAGCAATTCTTATCAGAATTAATAAAACTTATCAGTCATCAATAAATAAAGAAGTTCTTTATGATTATACTCGCGGAAGATGTAAATTAAATCCAGAAAGAGCTAAAAATGCCAGATATGCAATTGCAATATACAAAGGAATTATTCTAGAATTATACGAAATTAATGATTGGCACAAGGCAGGAACAACTGAAAGCAGTAGAAAACCAAATGATAAACCAGAACTAAATTCAACAAAAAGTTTGATTGGACGATTCGAATTTAAAGGAAAACTGGCATCTGAAGAAATAAAAAATAAATTTGTAAATAAGTCAGTTAGACATTATTTTGTAAAAGGAAATTCTAATCCAATCAATTATGAAATATGTAGAAAAAGAAATTAAATAATAAAGCAAAAACCTCAACTTTTCAAGATCGAGGTTTTATTTATCTCTAATTCCAAAAAAATCCTACTCCACATCCAAATAAGGATTCAACACCTCAGCTAATTCATGCAGCCAATAAAACTGTTTTGTAAATTGTCTATTTCGTTTTGAAGCGTTTTATGTTGCCTAAAGCTCCTAAAGCAGGAACATAATTTACCTACTTTATAGATTTGGCCATTTCTTGCGGATCGATTGTGTTGAAAAAATTCATAAGCCTGATTTCGGCTTCTTTTGAAAGAGTTTTTGTGCTCATATCTCTAAAATTAAGAATAAGTGACTTTGTATTTTAGTGCTTTTAACGCCTATAAATACATTTACGGTCGTTTCCGATACCGCACACCTAATTCAAAGTAAAGGCTCGGGTGGAACGCACAGCGTGAAAAGCTCTTAATTAAAAATCAAATTCAAGTACAAAAAAATGCAAGACCAAAATTGATCCTGCATTTTTTGTAACCTGATAAATCTAAATAAAAATATATCTTTTTATACTTTCTGACGATCGTGTTTTCCTTCTTTAATTTCTTCCACCATTTTTTTATTAAAAGCGGGCAAATCATTCGGGTTTCGGCTGGTCACCAGTCCATTGTCTACGACTACTTCTGAGTCTTCCCATTGTGCTCCGGCATTTTTTAGATCGTTTTTAACAGAGAAGAACGAAGTTACTTTTCGGCCTTTTAAAACATCAGCATCTACCAGAATCTGAGGACCATGACAAATAGCCGCTACTGGTTTTTTACTTTCAAAAAAGGAACGTACAAAAGTTACTGCAGCCTCGTCTCTTCTTAATAAATCAGGATTTATCACTCCTCCTGGAAGAACCAAAGCATCGTAATTGGCTTCATTTGCCTGATCTAGTACTACATCAACATTATATTCTTTGCTCCAATTTCCGTCTTTCCAGGATTTGATAGTTCCAGATTTCAAACTGATGATATCTGCATTCCAGCCTTGCTCTTCGAGATAGGCTTTAGGAGATGATAATTCTGATTCTTCAAAACCGTTTGTGGCTAATATGGCTATATTCTTTTTCATAATTTTAAGTATTTAAAACGTTATTAATTTTGATTTAGTTAAAATTAGTTATTTCAGACAGTCAGCTAAAACAGACCGTGTTAAACCTTTCTTTAATAAAAGTTAATTAATTGAAAATCAGATTATTATTAAAAATTAAATTGAAATCATATAAAAATCATGTCAATTTGGTTTACTATTTTATAGGTGAAATCTCAGATAACAATTAAATTACTTAGTATAAAATGAAAGCGGCTTTTCTTTTAAAAAATAAACTTCTTACAAAATCAACTCTCCTAGCCTGATGGAAGGAAAAATCCTTTTTCTTGCTGCTGCCAACAAGGAAAAGATTTAGAAAGAACAGCAGGAATAGCTCTTTAATAAATTCCAAAAAAGAAATAAATTATTATGATTAACATTAAATTAGACTTTTGTCTTAACTTTGTAAATCAACTTTAGTAAATTATTACCATGCAAGCAATTAATATCACAGCGTATACAGAAGATGCTTCTCAGATAGAAGCTGTAAAAGCTTTTATGAAAGCACTAAAGATAAAATTTGAAATAGCAAATGTGAAGCCTTATGAATTATCTGCTGAACAACAGACTATTTTAGATAGTCAGGTTAATCTGGAAAAAAATCTTTACACAGATGCTGAATCACTTTATACTGATTTAAAAAAGAAGTATGAGCTATAAAATAATCGTTTCTCCAATTGCATTAAAAAATATTGAAGAAGCTGTCGAATATTACATTTTAAAAGCAAGCAAAAAGGTTGCTTTAGACTTTTTGAATGATTATAAAAAAGTCTACAAAGCTTTACAATTAAATCCTTTTTACCAATTTCACGACATTAATTATCGTTTTCTACCATTTAAAAAATTCCCATATATTGCTTTTTTTATTGTTGACGAATTATCGAAAACTGTATTTTTAAACGCAGTTTTTCATACTTCACAGCATCCTCAGAAATATCCAACAAAATAAAATTCAGATTAAAAAAAAATTGGTAGACAATTGTAATTTCAAGTACAAGCAAACCTTCTCTTTTCTACAAAATCCAATTTTAACAGCGATTGCGATAACTAATTGTTATTTTTGATTTTATCTTAAAAATACAATTCGTCAGTTAATTTCAACTTTAGTTTATTTTTAAGTCCCGATTCATACAAAACCAATTATAACAATATTAGATTATGAATGTTCTACTCATTGAGGATGATAAACGGATTAGCGAATTTATTATAAAAGGTTTAGAAGAAAACAATTTTACTGTGCATCTGGCTGAAACGGGCGAGATTGCAAGAGACCTGCTTCAGCACGATACCTGGGATATTATACTGATGGATATTATGCTTCCGGGAATTGATGGAATTCAGCTGACAAAAATAATGCGTTTCAAGAAAATTCATACTCCAATTTTAATGCTTAGCGCACTTAGTGATACTGATGATAAGGTAAATGCGTTGGATTCCGGTGCCGATGATTATTTGGTAAAACCTTTTCATTTTAAAGAACTGATTTCGCGAGTAAATGCTTTGACACGCAGAACTAAATTTAATTATGATAAAGTAGAAACCTTGCATAAATTGGGAAGTTTAGCCATAAACCCCGAAGAACATAAGGTTACAGAAAATGATGTACTGATCGATTTATCTCCAAGAGAATATAAACTATTGTTGTTTTTACTTGAAAACAGAAATAAGGTCATGTCCAGAACTCAGATTTTAAACGCGGTTTGGGGCATTAATTATGATAATAATACCAATGTTGTCGATGTATATATATCGTATTTAAGAAACAAAATCGAGCAAAACCATAAATTCATCCATACCATAAAAGGAACCGGATATATGCTTAAAGAAGAATCATGAAAATACGCAATAGGTTTACCTTAATATCGTCTTTTACTTTTAGCATTGTATTTCTAATTGCTTCGGTGATCACCTATTTTTCTTTTTACAGTTATTCGGAGAAGATTATTTATAACGAACTTCAAAAAACGGGTTTGCTAACGGGGATTTTCTATCTTGAAAAAGATGAATTACCTCAGAATCAGCATTTGATCATTGGTCAACAATTCAAAGAAAACTCACTTGAAATCATCACGCGTGTTTACAACGAAAGCAATCAGATTGTATATGGCGATAAAACAATAGATGGTAACATCAATTCCGAAAAACTGGATTATATCAGGAAGAATCGAAAGCTGAATTTTAAATCGAATCATCACTTTTACTTTGGGAGTTTTTATCATGACAATCAGGGTGATTTTGTAGTTTTTGTCAAAAAAAATGATCAGGAATTTAAAACCATTACCAACCGTTTGATGATTATTATGATTCTGGTTTTAATTAGCGGATTAATCACCATTTATATCGTGAGCCGTTTACTATCGAATCTGGCCTACAGTCCGATAAAAAACATCATCGATCAGGTCAATGAGATCGAAGCTTCTTCGCTGGATCGTCATATTACCTCGCCAAATACCAAAGATGATATTCAGGAATTGATCGAAACCTATAATAATTTGTTCAAGCGATTATCCGATACATTTATCATTCAGAAGAACTTTATCAATTATGTTTCCCACGAATTCAAAACACCTCTGACTGCCATTTCGGGAAACCTCGAAGTATTTGCCCAAAAAGACAGAACCAGTGCCGAATACAAAGAAATGTCTGAAAAAGTGCTGGATAATGTCTACCAGATCGAAGACACGATCAATACCCTTATGATGCTTTCGGGACTTCGAGACAATACAGAACTCAACGAGATTTTCAGGGTCGATGAACTGGTTTGGGATATCAACGATCAATTGCCGGATGTGTATCCCTTAAAAGGTTCTCAGATACAAATTGCTATCGAAATTATAAATGACAAACTCCTTTCGATTAAAGGAAACAGCAACGAGATTAAAATTGCCTTATACAACATTATAGAAAACGCCGTGAAATACTCTGGTGGAAATCCTATCAAAATAAGTCTGCTGCAAGAGGACAATCAGCTTAAAATTGTAATTGAAGACCATGGAACCGGAATTAGCGAAGAGGACTTGAAATTTATTAAACAAACCTTTTACAGAGGTAAAAACGTCAATGATATAAAAGGAAGCGGCGTTGGACTTTCGCTGGCCAATATCATCTTTAAACAAAACAATATCGATTTTACAATTACCTCTAAAAAAGACGTAGGAACGACTGTAATACTATTATTTCCGTCACTCTAATCGTTTTCTAATGCAACTCTAACTCCTTTCTAACACACATCAAATTAGGGTTTAATATGCCGCAAGTAGCTTTGCAACATATTAAAACAAACTTAATTTGAAACGTATAATCATAACCCTACTCGCTTTTGTATCCTGCAAAGGCTTTGCGCAAGCTGCTGCAATAAACGATACAATTGTTCTTTCCCGAACACAAGCCGAGGCGCTGTTTCTGGAAAAGAATATTGCTATTATTTCTGAAAAACTAAACATAGAGATTGCCGATGCGCAGGTGATTCAGGCAAAATTATGGCCTAATCCTACCCTTACCATTGGCGAGCTGAATCTTTGGCACAATGCTACTGCGCAAGAAGTACCTCCTCTATGGGGTAATTTTGGTAAAACATCCCAAGTAACTGCAGAGCTTGAACAACTGGTTCAAACAGCAGGAAAGCGAAAAAAGATGATCGCCATGGAAAAAGTGGGCGTAGATATCGCCAAAGAATACTTTAAAACTTTTCTTCGCAACCTTAAAATCGAATTTCGAGGCAATCTTACTGATTTGCAATATACTCAGGCTCAGGAAGCAGTTTATAAAAAACAACTTTCCTCGATGCAAACCATGCTAAAAGGATATGGCAATCAGGTGACGCAAGGCAATATTGGCAGAGGCGAATATATCAGGCTTCAGGCATCTGAACTACAATTTTTAAAAGAAATTGCTGATTTGCGCAAAGAGAACAATTCATTGCAAAAAGAATTGAAAGTCCTAATGAATCTTCCCCCGACCAGTTTTGTCAAACTTACCGATGAGGGTTTTGTTCCTGAAAATAAAAATATCGAGAATATCAACCTGGGTAATCTTATGGCATCGGCAATAGAGAATAGACCTGATATGAGAGTCATTAAACTTGGAAATGATTATAACGATCATAAGTACAAGTACGAGAAGGCCATGCGAACCCCAGATGTAACTCTTGGTATTAGTTATGATCGCGGCGCCAGTACGATGAACGATTTTGTGGGTCTTGGTTTTGCTTTGGATCTTCCGTTTTTCAGTAGAAATCAGGGAAATATAAAAGCGGCTAAATTAGCCATCGAACAAGGTAAATTATTGACCCAGGAGAAAACAATCAGCGTACAATCGGAAGTTTTACAAGCTTACCAAGATCTTATTGTAACCAAAAAACTGTATGACAGCGTAGAGGCCAATTACGAATCCGATCTGGATAAACTCCTGGAGAGTTATCGCAAAAACTTCCTGCAACGAAACACCAGCATGCTGGAATATCTTGATTTTGTTGATGCTTATCTAGACAACAAATCTATCGTGCTGAATTCTAAAAAAGACCTGAATAAAAATCTTGAAGAATTGCGCTATATCTCCGGTCAGCAAATAAATTAAACCCCAATTTGATTATCTAAAAAATAATAACAAACATAATGAAGAAACTTATTTTACTCCCTATACTTGGGTTAATGCTCCTTTACGGATGTGGCAAAAAAGAAGCAATCAAAGAAACAAAAGAGGATAAATTTTGTATCGATAAAGATTTAAAAGAAAAAATCACAATCGAACCTGTTCAAAAACGTGCCGTTAGCGAATCGATAAACCTTACCGGAAACATCACCTACAACAATGATCACGTAGTTCAGTTTAATAGCCTTGTAGAAGGGATTATTACCAAAACTACTTTCTCATTGGGAGATTATGTCAAAAAAGGACAGGTTCTGGCCGAAATAAAAAGTACAGAACTCAACAGTATGCAAGCTCAGAGTAAATCATTTCAATCGCAACTAGCCGTAGCACAACGCAATTTTCAATCGGCCAAATCAATGTTTGAGGACGGAATCGCATCTCAAAAAGATCTAATGCAGGCGCAAAGTGAGCTAGATGTTTTAAAATCTTCTTTAGAGAATGTAAGGGCCAATCTGGCCATGTTTAGCGCCAGCAGTGAAAGATCTGTTTTCCTTATAAAAGCGCCAACTGAAGGTTATATCGTGGCTAAAAACATTAGTCCGGGAATGCAGATCACAGATGCCAGCGAACCGCTTTTTACCATTTCGGATTTAAAAGAAATCTGGGTTTTGGTCAATGTGTACACCAGTAACTTGAAAAACGTAAGTGAAAACATGCCCGTTGATGTAACAACTCCGGCCTATCCTGGTGAAATTTTTAAAGGAAAAATCGCCATGCTTGCCAAAGTTTTTGATGCTGAGGAGCATGTTTTAAAAGCCCGAATTGTAATGGAAAACAAAAACTTAAAACTAAAACCGGGAATGACGGCAGATATTGTGATTGATAAAAGCAAAGGCGGCGATATGCTAGCTGCCCTTCCGGCAAAAGCAGTCATTTTTGATAACAATCGCCATCACATTTTGATCTATAAAGATGATTGCACTATTAAGACCAGAGAAGTGAATCCTATTATAAAAAATAATAACTGGATTTATTTTGATAAAGGAGTTAATGAAGGTGAAATGGTGATTACTAAAAATCAACTGCTAATTCACGAACGATTAAAAAACTAATTATCTCTAAGGGATAAACACCATAGAAGACATGAAAAAATTTGTACAAGGACTGGTCGCTTTCTCGCTAAAAAACTCCCTGATCGTTTTTTTCCTGACAGCCGTATTACTAGTCGCGGGTATAGTGAGCTATATTCACACGCCCATAGAAGCTTTTCCTGATGTAACCAATACAAGGGCAAGGATTATTACACAATGGCCGGGAAGAAGCGCCGAAGAAGTAGAGAAATTCATCACACTTCCCATTTCAAAACAAATGAATACCATCCCCAAAAAAACCGAAGTGCGTTCTATTTCGCTTTTCGGATTATCGGTTGTAACGGTATTGTTTGATGATGATGTTGAGGATTTTTACGCACAGCAATATGCCTCGAATCGCCTTAACGGATTAGATCTTCCCGAAGGTGCTGATGTGGATATTGAACCACCATCCGGAGCAACGGGTGAGATATTCAGATACGTAATCAAAAGTGATTTGCCTATCAAGGAGATCAAAGCCATTCAGGATTGGGTAATCGAGAGAGAACTCGTAGCTGTTCCCGGTGTTGCCGATGTGGTGAGTTTTGGTGGTGAAGAAAAAATCTTCGAGATCAAAATCAATCCTACGCAACTCGAAAATTATAATCTCTCTGCCTTAGATCTTTACGAAGCAGTGTCTAAGAGTAACGTAAATGTTGGTGGAGATGTAATTCAGCGCGGCGATCAGGCTTATGTAGTTCGAGGAGTGGGTTTAATTGATAAGGTCAAAGATATTGGCAATATTCTGATCCAAACCAAAGGATCATCGCCCATATTAGTCAAGCACGTAGCCGAGGTTTCCATATCGGCCAAACCAAGACTAGGACAAGTAGGTTTAGATGATCAGGGCGATGTGGTTGAAGGTATTGTAATTATGCTTCGCGGAGAAAATCCGGGCGAAGTCATCAAGAGATTAAAAGATCGTTTGGCAGAACTTAACGAGAGAGTGCTGCCCGATAATGTAAAAATTGTTCCCTTTATCGACCGTACCGAATTGGTAAACACAACGGTAAAAACAGTGACCAAAAACCTTGTTGAAGGTATTTTATTGGTATCACTCATCGTGTTTATTTTCCTTTACAACTGGAGAACTTCGTTGATTGTAGCCTCTGTGATTCCGCTTTCGTTTTTGTTTGCCATTATCATGCTTAGAATTCAGGGATTACCAGCCAACCTGATTTCTATGGGAGCACTGGACTTTGGATTGCTGCTCGAAGGAACACTTGTCATTGTCGAACAGGTCTTTGTATCGCTCGAAAAGAAAGCGCATAAAGTAGGAATGGAACGCTTTAATAATATGAGCAAAATGGGACTTATCAAGAAAAGTGTGGGCAGTGTAGCTACTTATATTTTCTTTGCCCTGATCATCCTGATTGTGGCACTGATGCCGATTTTCTCTTTCACCAAAGTGGAAGGAAAAATGTTCTCTCCCCTGGCCTTTACTTTAAGTTATGCGCTATTAGGATCACTTATTTTATCCCTTACTTACGTTCCGGCGATGTGTAAGGTCATGCTCAGGAAAAACATAGTGGAGAAAGAAAATATGATTTCGCGTTTCTTTAGAGAAAATCTTTATAAACTCTTTAAGTGGAGCACCAAACATCGCAAAGCCACACTATATGCTTTCATTGCTTTACTGGTAGTTTGCTGCGCGAAGTTTGCTTTTTACGGTTCAGAATTTATTCCTAAACTCAATGAAGGAGCCATTTACGTAAGAGCCACTTTGCCTAACAGTATCAATCTGGATGAAGCGGTAAGGCTAACCAAGGAAATGAAAGCCAAAATAAGGAAGTTTGAAGAAGTAAAATTTGTACTGACACAAACCGGACGACCAAATGATGGAACAGATCCAACGGGATTTTTTAATATCGAATTGCATATCGAATTAAAACATCAGGACCAGTGGAAACGAGAAATCAGTAAAGAAGAACTAATTGCCGAGATCAAAAAAGAACTCGATGTATATCCGGGAATCGGTTTTGGATTTAGCCAGCCTATTCAGGATAACGTAGAGGAATATGTTGCGGGAGTTAAAAGTCCGTTGGTCATTAAGATATTCGGAAATGATCTTTTTCAACTCGAGGCAATGGCTGCAAAAGTGGCCAAATCCATCAAAGATGTAAAAGGAATTGAAGATATTAATGTCTATAAAAACATTGGTTTACCTGAACTGAGAATTCAGCTTCATGACGAAAAAATGGCACGTTACGCCATAACAACTGCCGATGCGCAAGCTGTTATTAGAATGGCCATTGGAGGTCAGGCCGCAACCAAGTTTTATGATGATGAAAAGATTTTTGATATCACCTTGCGTTTCGAGAAAGAATATCGCGACTCAAAAGAAAAGATCGAAGATATCCTGATTCCAACTATGAACGGCAAAAAAGTTCCCTTAAAAGAAATTGCTACCGTAGAATATAAAACAGGTCCAACATTTATCTATCGTGAAGGAAATAGCCGATATATTGCCGTAGGATTCAGTATCGAAGGACGAGACCTGGGAAGCACAATCGATGAAGCTCAGAAAAAAGTAGCCCAAGAAGTAAAACTCCCTAAAGAAAATGTAATGAAATGGGCAGGAGAATTCGAAAGTAAAGAAAGGGCTTCGAGACAATTGGCGATGATTGTCCCGGTTGTACTGATCTTGATTTTATGTTTACTGTATTTCAATTTCGGGAATTTCAAAGACACTTTGGTCGCAGTAAGCGCAATGCCTTACGCCTTTATTGGTGGTTTTCTATCACTTTGGGTTACAGGAACTGTATTTGGCATCTCAGCTGGAATTGGCTTTATTATTCTCTTTGGGGTCAGTGCCATTGACAGTATTGTCCTTATCGGAATCATTAAAGAAAACATGAGGGCGGGAATGCATATAAAAGATGCCATATCCAACGGAATTTATGCCCGAATTCGTCCTATTGTTATGATTGCCTTAATGGGATCCTTGGGATTATTACCTGCAGCATTATCAACAGGAATGGGCTCTGAAGTTCAAAAACCATTGGCCATTATGATCGTTGGTGGATTAATAACCTGTATGATTTTATCCTTAACGGTATTGCCACAGGTATTTTACCTGGTATATCGTAAAAAAGATTTGAGCAACACAGCATCCTAATTTATCTTACTATATTTATTTTTAAAACACCTCTTGACCTATTCTTCAGAGGTGTTTTTTTTTGATTATGAGCAAATTATAAAAACCAGAAATAACTGAGAATAAACATCTACCTTTGAAAAAAATTTAAATGAACAAAGGCGGACCAATTATTATAATTGAAGATGATCTGGATGATCAGGAAATTTTAACTGACATCTTTACAGAACTTGATTATAAGAATGAAATTATCTTTTTTTCCGAAGGCGAAAAAGCATTAGAATACTTAACCTCTACACAAATTGAGCCTTTTATTATTTTCTCTGACATCAATATGCCAAAACTAAATGGTATGGAACTTAGGGAAAAAATTCATCAAAACGAAGATTTACGACTCAAATCAATTCCTTATTTGTTCTTTTCCACAAGCGCAGAACAAAAACATGTGGTAGATGCTTATTCAAAATCCATTCAGGGATTTTTTGTTAAGCCAAGTGGCTATAAGGAAATCAAAGAAATGATTAAGACAATTGTAAATTACTGGGAAACTTGTGTTTCTCCCAACTATGTAAAATAGATAATTTAACTCATTGAACTAAAAAAACACCTCTTAGATATAATCTTTACAGGTGTTTTTTTAGTTTTAGAAACAGAGAAATTTCATTCAAGTATCTCTTTTATGGTGTCCGGGGCTTTGCGACCGCCATAAAAGGATGCCGTTTCAATCGGAGATAATCTAAATATTTATTGCTCCAATCATCTTGTAGTATTGCTGCTAAGCCTTGTATTTATTATAAAAAAATACAAAATTTAAAATTTAACTTTGAATATATGTAGTTAACTACGTATATTTGCACGCAAATTATTTTTACTTTAATCAGGTATATCAAACACAGAAACAAAATGAACAACAATAGTATTAAAGTCGAGAAAGTCAACGATAAAAAACAAATAGAAACGGCCTTCTCAATTAGAAAAAAAGTTTTTGTAGAAGAACAAAATGTATCCCAGGAGCGCGAATCTATGGATGATCAAGAGGCTGTACATTATCTGGCAACCGTAAAGGGAGAACCAGCCGGAGCAGCACGATACAGAAAAATGGAAAAAGGAGCAAAAATTGAAAGAATTGCGGTCCTTAGTATCTTTAGAGGCCAACGAATTGGCCAAGCGATTTTGTCAAAAATATTAGACGATTTAAAACAGGAAGAGAAAATTTATCTTTATGCTCAGGTAATCGCTACTCCATTTTATATCAAAAATGGATTCAGACAAACTGATAACTATTTTCTGGATGCCGGAATTGAGCATGTCGAAATGGATTTTATAAAATAACTATCTCAAGAGTATTTCTTGGTAGCTACTAATTTTTCTGCTAAGAAATACTTACTGATTTTTTAAATTCCGATGGAGAAACACCAGTGCTTCGCATGATGAATTTATTAAAATGACTACTGTCAATAAAACCTAAATCGTTACTAATCTCAGAGAAGGTCAAATTGCTTCTGCTCAATTTTTCCCTAACCACTTTGAGCTTTGTTTGCTCGATATAATCCCGCAATGTGATATTGAGATGTGTTTTAAAATACTCGCCAATATAATGGATCGAAACATTAAAATGACTGGCCATTTCTTTTTTCTTGAGCAAATGCGGGTTGGCAATATTGGACCGGATGTAGCTTAAAATCGTATCAATTTTTAAAACTTCGGTGGTTTGAAAATTCAAATTGCTCTCCTTTATACTTGCATTTCGTCTAATGATCTGAATCAATGACATCATCAAACTTTTTATAATGATCTCGTTTTGTCCTTTTGGTCTGGCTACTTCTTCAAGGATCTTCACAATAACCATCTCGCAAAAGGTTTTGTCATCTTCAGGCAAAATCAAATTTCCATTGGTCTGATTGTGGTAAAAAAACAATTTTTCGATGTCTTCTATTTCTTTTTTATTCGAAAAGAAACCGGGCAGAAAACGCAAACAATGAAATTTTGTAGGCGTTACTGTTTTAAAAGAATGATAATCCTTTGGCGTAAGCAAATAAATATCGTGCGCTTTATAATTGTGATCAATAGAATTTAAGATATGATTGCCCGTTCCGTATTCGATATATAATAGTTCGAAAAAATTATGCCGGTGCACTTCCTTCTTCCAGGTAAGTTCTTCGACAGAATAAATTTCGAAATCTTTGTATATAAAAAACGTGTCTTTCATAATCCTTAATTTTTACAAATATAACCGATATTTTTACATCATTTAATAATTTAGAACCTCTTTACTTTGCAGGAGCAATTAAAATCAAAACTAGGATATGAACTCAAATACAATAAAAATAGGAATACTTGGAATTGGTGGCATCGGTGGATTTGTTGGTGCTCCCCTGGCCAAAAAATATAAAGACAGCGCTACAAAAATCATATTTATTTGCAGAGGCGAAACCAAAAACGCCATACAGAACGAAGGTTTATTATTTGATTCTAAAGGTACTACAACCACTATATTTCCTGATTTAGTTTCAGACAATCCAATAGAAATTGGAATTCTGGATATTTTAATCCTGACCTGTAAATCGTATTCTATAAAAGAGATATTAAATACATATAAAGATTGTATAAATGCTGAGACGACCATAATTACTTTGCAAAATGTGGTGAATGCCAAAGAAATAATACACGAGGTATTGCCAAATATCGGAAACATTTTACAAGGATGCATTTATGTGGCTTCGAATGTAAAACAACCCGGACATGTTCAGCATCTTGGCGGACCTGGAAAGATTTTTGTTGGAGGAAAAGAGAATCAATCTTTAATTGATTTATTACTTGGCGGAGGTTTAGACATTACATATGTTCCTAACATCAATAACATCCTATGGAAGAAGTATCTATTTGTTGCTCCCGTTGCTGCAATAACATCCGCTTACAAAGTTACATTTGGTCAACTCTTAGAAGATCAAAACCTGATGCACATTCTCCAAAACATGATGCTAGAGATTCAGTCCCTTGCAAAGAAAAACCATATTACTCTCACAAAGGAAGATATGCAAACCTCTAAAGATTTATTGACTAAATTCCCGTTTGAATCCAAATCTTCTTTGCAGCTGGATTTTGAGAATAACAACCCAACAGAGAAACAATTCTTAGTGGATTACATAATTGAAAACGCTAAAAAATATGGAATTCAAACTCCTTTTTATAATGGTGTAAATGAGAAAATAGAAGCCACCTATAGAATTGCTTAATGAAATGAAATATTATAGCGAGTTATCATACTGGAGAAGATACAATGCTTTTTTGCCTGAAGATTTACAATACAGGGAAGATAACCTTCCCTGTGAAGAATATTGGAAATGGAAAGATTTTGATATTCATTTAGACCGAATGAAAAATCCCTCCTCGCCGGTAAAAGTAATTGTAATTCATGGTGCTGGCGCAAACGGAAGGGTAATTGGTTTGTATGGTAATTTCCTGTACAATCAGGGCTATGAATATGTAGCACCGGATTTAATTGGCTACGGACTGACCAAAAATCCTAAAAAAATAAATATTAATTATTCCCTTTGGGTAGACTCTCTATCTGATTTTTTAGACGCTGAATTAATCAAAGATAACAGACCAATTGTTTTGTTAGGACTAAGCGTTGGCGGGATGTTAGCTTATCAGGTTGCGGCAAAAAATAAAAATGTAAAAGCCATCATAGTAACAACATTGGCAGATCCACGTTCGCAAAAAGTAAGGGATGATCTTGCAGCAAATCTACTTTTAAGTAGAATTGGTTTGCCGTTAAGTAATTTTTTCAGGCTCTTTTCAGATTCTATTAAATTACCCATAAAGTGGGTTTGTAAAATGGATAAGATTACAAATGAGGTTTCTTTTTCAAAAATCTTTTCCAATGATAAACTCGCCGGAGGAAGTAAAATAAAATTACGCTTTCTAAGAACCTATCTGAATTTTATCCCTGCAATAGAACCGGAAAACTTTACTGCTGCCCCTGTTCTGTTCCTGCAGCCTGAAAAAGATCTTTGGACAACATTTCAAACCAGTAAACCATTTTTACGAGAAATTAAATTGTCTCAAAAAAGTAGTTTTTCTGGAAAATTGTGGCCATGCTCCCTATGAAGAACCCGGGTTATCCACTATGAAAACGCAGATCATTAAATTCTTAGAGCATTTATAAAGTTTAAGAGCTCAGTTTTTATGTTCTTTTCTTGGCATTCCGATTTGGCTATATTCTATTCTCATTTGGAAAAATTTGAGCTAAAAAATATAAAAGTCTCATAAAAAATATGATTTCCCGCCTAGCCCCGATCGAAACGAGATCCTTTTAGAGTGGGGTTCACCATAAAAGACATAGTGTAGAACGGGACAAATAGTCTTAAAAACACAAAAAAGGTCTGCTGCTTAAAAAAATTAAAATTAACCAAGGTCTTATTCTTAAAGGCCTTCGGCTCATTTTAATACTTGTCTATACAACAATAAGAAAATATTATGACAAATTTATTTCATAATCAGAAAAACCGCCATACATTTGCCTAACGGTGTTAAACAATTTAATACTTAAATAAAATGGCTAGTAAAGATCGTATTTTAAGACAAAAAGAAGAGACAAGAAGTAACATTCTTGAGGCTGCTTATGCTATCGTGAAAGAAGAAGGATGGCAAGGTCTGAGCATGCGAAAAATTGCTGACAAGATTGAATATACGGCTCCTATCATTTATGAATACTTCTCCAATAAAGAAGCTATCCTTAATGAACTTACCGGGAAAGGTTTTATCAAGTTAGCCAAAGAACTTCAGCAAGCCCGAGATAAATTTGAAAAACCAGAAGAACAATTAGAAGCTATGTGGATGGCCTATTGGGATTTCGCTTTTACAGATACTGAAATGTATCAGGTAATGTTTGGGGTGCAAATGAATTGTTGTTCTGACCGATGTTCTGCTGCCGAAGCACCTTATAAATTGTTTACTGCAGTTATTGGTGAGATAATGAAAAACAGCAACCCTACTGATGAAGTTATCAAACAAAAGTATTTTACTTTCTTCTCTGTAATACATGGTTTGATTGCAATTAATATCATCAACAAAAGTGAAATAATGGAAACTATCAACAATCAAATCCTAAAAGATGCGATTGGTGGAATCATAAAATCAATACAATAAAAAAAATTTCATTTTAACTTAACAGTGATAAATGATTTAATAGGTAATTTAGCAACTATTTTTTTACTACTTTACTTAACAGTGTTAGAAAATTTAATAAAGTAATATAGCGTTTTTTTCTCTTGTTACTTAACAGTGATAAATAATTTAATACCGATTACAAATAGAATCGGAAAGCATCATTGTATGGTTTTTTACGCAATTATACTTAACAACGTTAGGTAATTTAATATAATTAAATATGAATGCCCAGAATATCAGAATATCACAAAATTTAAACAATAAGAATGTCCAACAAATTAAAACCAATACAAAAATGAAAAATGTAATTATAACCAGCTTTATTCTGGCACTCGTGCTAAGCAGTTGTGCAGATAAGTCGCAGGCTCCGGCAGCTCCTGCTCCACCATTATTACCAGTTTTAGCCATCACAAGCGAGAACACTACTACTGATGCTGAATATCCTGCTTCGATACAAGGAACAGTTGATGTTGAAATTCGCCCACAAGTTAGCGGAAACCTTGAAAGAGTGTATGTAGACGAAGGTGCTTATGTAACTAAAGGTCAGACTTTATTTAAAATAAACGAACGTCCTTTTCGTGAGCAATTAAACAATGCCTTGGCAAGTCTTCATGCTTATGAAGCTGCTTTAATTAACGCCAACTTAGAAGTGGATAAATTGACTCCTTTGGTACAAAACAAAGTAGTTTCAGACTATCAGTTAAAAACGGCTAAGGCTTCTCAAAAAATTGCTGCTGCCAACATCGAACAAGCAAAAGCAATGGTTGGTTCAGCTAAAATTAATTTAGGATATACCAATGTTACAGCTCCAGTGAGTGGCTACATTGGAAGATTGCCTAAAAAACAAGGAAGTTTAGTTTCTGCAACTGATCTTGAGCCATTAACAAACTTATCTGATGTCCATGAAGTTTATGCTTATTTCTCTTTAGGAGAAACTGATTTTATCAACTTTAAAGCGCAATACGCTGGAAACAGCCTTGGTGATAAACTAAAAAAATTACCTCCTGTTACTTTGGTTTTGGCCGATAACAACCCCTATCCTCAAACCGGAAAAATTGATATGGTCGACGGTCAGTTTGATAAAACTACCGGGGCAATTACCCTAAGGGCTACTTTCCCGAATACTGGCGGAACTCTACGTTCAGGAAACACGGGGAAAATTCGTTTAGGTCTTCAACATGACGATGCTGTTTTGGTTCCTCAATCGGCTACTGTAGAAATGCAGGATAAAGTTTTTGTTTTCACAGTAAACAAAGAAAACAAAGTTACCAAAATGCCTATCACGGTTTCTGGTAAAAGCGGAACAAACTATTTAATTAAAGATGGTGTAAAATCTGGTGACCAAATTGTATTGAGCGGTATTGATAAACTACAGGACGGACAAGTGATTCAGCCTGAGAAATCATCGCCTGCAAAAGTTGCCCAAATAATTAATAAAAAATAATTTTTACGAAAATGTTCAAAATATTTATACAAAGACCTGTACTGGCAACCGTTATTTCCATTTTATTGGTCATATTAGGTATACTTGGTCTTACCAAGTTGCCCTTACAACAGTTTCCCGATATTGCCCCACCATCGGTTTTGGTAACGGCGGTTTATCCGGGAGCCAATGCAGAAACGGTTTTACGTTCTGTGGCACCATCTCTGGAAGAATCTATAAATGGTGTAGAGAACATGACTTACATGAGTTCTACAGCCAGTAATGACGGATCTCTTGCTATTACAGTTTTCTTTAAATTAGGAACAAATGCAGATCAGGCAGCCGTTAACGTGCAGAACAGAGTTGCTCAGGCAACGAGTCAATTGCCTGCAGAGGTTGTTCAGCAAGGTGTAACAACTGCCAAACAACAAAACAGTTTTATCATGGCTATTGGTATGTATACCGATGATGAGTCAAAATACGATCAGACTTTTGTTGCCAATTATGCACAGATTAATATTATTCCAGAGATCAAACGTATTCCGGGAGTTGGTTCTGCCAGTATTTTTGGAGGTGTAAAAGATTACTCTATGCGTGTTTGGTTAAACCCTACACAAATGTCGACTTACAAAGTGACTCCAAATGAAATCATGGGCGCGATTCAGGACAAAAGTTTGGAAGCTGCTCCGGGTAAATTTGGTGAAAGAAGTAAAGAAGTTTTTGAATATGTAATTAAATACAAAGGAAAATTAACCAAACCCGAAGAATATGAAAATATTGCTATACGTTCTAATGCTGATGGTTCAGTACTTCGTCTCAAAGATGTAGCCAGAGTAGAACTTGGTGCTTACTCTTACAACAGTTTAACTCGTTTAAATGGTAAAAAAGGAGTTGTGATTGGTATTATTCAGTTAGCGGGTTCTAACTCAAATGATATTCAGGTGGCCATCAATAAATTGATGGTGAAAGCCTCAAAAGATTTCCCAACGGGAATCAAACATAACATTTTCTATAGTACAAAAGTTGCCTTAGATCAGTCTATTGAGCAAGTTCAGCATACTTTACTTGAAGCGTTTATATTGGTATTTATCGTAGTATTTATATTCCTTCAGGATTTTAGATCAACATTAATCCCGGCTATTGCTGTACCTGTAGCAATTTTAGGAACGTTCTTCTTCATGCAGTTATTCGGATTTTCGATCAATCTTCTAACCCTTTTCGCTTTAATTCTGGCGATTGGTATTGTGGTAGATGATGCGATTGTGGTCGTCGAAGCCGTGCATGCGAAAATGGAGCACAAACATCTGTCTCCAAAAGTAGCCACACATGAAGCAATGCACGAAATAACGGGTGCTATTATCTCGATTACGCTGGTAATGGCTGCTGTATTCCTGCCGGTTGGTTTTATGGAAGGCTCAACAGGAGTTTTCTATCGTCAGTTTGCCTTTACAATGGCAATTGCAATTGTAATTTCGGCAGTAAATGCTTTAACTTTAAGTCCTGCACTTGCTGCATTGTTCTTAAAAGACAATCACTCAGCACATGGAGATGCTCCATATGAGAAAAAAGGATTTAAAGAGAAGTTCTTTAACGGATTCAACAAAAGTTTTGATTCCCTAACCAACCGTTATGTTGGAGGTTTGAAATTTTTAATCCGCAGAAAATGGTTAAGTTTAGGAGGTTTAGCTTTAATTACTCTAGCTACTATAGTGATGGTAAAAACAACCCCTGCCGGATTTATCCCAACTGAAGATCAAGGATTTATTGCCATTGCAGTAAATACGCCTTCTGGAACATCTCTTGACGGAACTCAAAAAGTAATGACCCAGGCAGAAAACACTTTAAGAGGTTTAGATGCATCGCGATTTGTAACAGCAATTTCAGGTTTCAACTTATTGACCAATTCTACAAGTCCATCTTCAGCGGTTGTTTTCGTATTGCTTAAACCAAATGAAGATCGTGGAGATATCAAAAATATCGACGAGATTATGAATCAGGTTCGTGGTAAGTTAGGTGCTATTTCAGGGGGAAGTTTCTTTGTATTTAGTTTTCCAACCGTTCCTGGATTTAGTAACGTAGAGGCTTTAGATTTAGTGCTTCAGGATAAAACTGGTGGAAAACTCGATAAGTTTAGTGGAATTTCGCAAAACTTCATCGGAGAATTAATGAAACGTCCGGAAATTGCCGTAGCCTTTACCTCTTTCAAAGCCGATTATCCTCAATTGCAATTGGATATCAACGACGAGAAAGCAAACCAATTGGGTGTGAATGTAAAAGACATTTTACAAACCATGCAAACCTATTTTGGTAGCGCGCAAGCTTCTGACTTTAACCGATTTGGTAAATATTACCGGGTTGTGGTTCAGGCCGATATTGCCGACAGAGCTGATCCCTCATCAATTGACCGAGTTTTCGTTAAAAACAAAACAGGCGAAATGGTGCCCATAAATACCTTAGTGAAACTAACCCGTATTTATGGTTCAGAAACCGCTTCGAGATACAACTTGTTTAATTCGATTTCCATTAATGCGATCCCCAAACCAGGATTTAGTTCCGGAGATGCCATTAAAGCAATTCAGGAAGTAGCTGCACAACAATTGCCTGCGGGTTATGGTTTTGAATTTTCAGGACAAACTCGTGAAGAGATTTCCTCTGGAGGTCAGTCAGCAACAATTTTCTTACTGTGTTTGATATTCATCTATTTCTTACTTGCTGCACAGTATGAGAGTTACATATTGCCATTGGCCGTAATCTTATCTATCCCTGCAGGTATATTTGGAGTATTCGTAGCTATTGGATTGACAGGAATTGAAAATAACATTTATGTGCAGGTTGCACTGGTAATGCTTATTGGACTGCTGGCCAAAAATGCCATTCTGATTGTGGAGTTTGCGGTGCAGAAACGAAAATCTGGTCAGGCTTTAGTCAAAGCGTCAATCGATGCGGCGAAACTGCGTCTTAGACCAATTATCATGACATCTCTAGCATTCGTAGTGGGATTAATCCCGATGATGAGCGCCAAAGGACCGTCAGCACAAGGTAACCACTCTATTAGTATTGGTGCCGCCGGAGGTATGATTTCAGGAGTAATATTAGGGTTGTTTATCATCCCTGTTTTATTTATCATCTTCCAATTTTTACAAGAAAAGGTTTCTGGAAAACCAGTAGCCGTAATTCATAACGAAGAAAAATAAAAATGGAAAACTATATAACGACAATCCTTGTAGCCATTATCATTGGCATTGGATACATATCCTATAGAATCTCAAGAGATCTTGATAGTAGAAAAGATACTTGTACAGAAATTTAATGACAACATATAAAATGAAAAATTATATAACCAAAATCGTGATGATCGCCATTTTGATCACGACTATAATATCCTGTAAAGTTTCTAAGGATATTGAAACTCCAAAAGATGCATTTCCTGAAAATTTCAGGAATGCATCGGTTTCAAAAGATACCACGAGTATTGCAGATGTGGAGTGGAAAAATTTCTTTACAGAAAAAGATATTATTGAGCTCATCGATAGCGCTGTAGCCAGAAACAATGACCTGCAGATTGCTACTAAAAATATCGAAATTGCGCAATACAGATTCACGCAGTCAAAATGGGGAAATGTTCCTCAGGTGAATCTAAATGTGAGTGCAAGCACAAGCAATCCTTCTGATAATAGTTTTACAGGAAAGAATTTAGGTCAGGCTTTAGGCCAAAATCATATTGATGATTATTCTGCCGGAGCAACACTTTCCTGGGAAGCTGATATTTGGGGTAAAATCCGTAATCAGAAAAAAGGCGCTTATGCCGGTTATCTTCAGTCAGAAGAAGTTAAAAAAGCATTGCAAACCACAATTGTAGCCAATGTTTCTAAAGGATATTATAATCTTTTGATGTTAGATGCGCAATTAGAAATTGCCAAACAAAACTTTAAATTGAATGATAGTACAACCAATATCATCAAATTAAAATATGATGCCGGGCAAGTAACTACATTAGCCATTCAACAATCGGAAGCACAGAAATTGGTTTCGGCGCAATTGATTCCGCAATTAGAACAGAACATTGCCATTCAGGAAAATGCTTTAAGCGTTCTAACAGGATCATTCCCGAACTCTAAAACCAGAACCACTCGTTTGAGTGTTCTTGAAGTGAAAAACAATAATGCAATTGGAATTCCCTCTTCATTAGTAAGCCGCAGACCGGATGTAAAAAGTGCCGAATTAGCCCTTAAAGTTGCCAATGCAAACGTAGGAATCACAAAAGCCGACTTGTATCCGTCACTTAAAATTACCGCTCAGGGCGGAGTAAACTCATTTGAAACCAGTAATTGGTTCAACATTCCGGCTTCATTATTCGGAACCGTTGCCGGAGGTTTAACTCAACCTTTACTAAACAATAAAAAGGTAAGAACTCAATATAATATTGCAGTTGCCGAACGAGAAAAAGCAGTTTTAAGCTTTAGACAATCGGTTCTTGTAGCCGTTAGCGAAGTATCTGATGCTTTGGTAAGAGTAGAGAAATTGCAACAGCAAGAATCTTTCCTTAAAGAAAGAGTAAAAACATTACAACAAGCCATTAAAAATGCCAATTTGTTATTCAAAAATGGTATGGCTGAATATCTGGAAGTGCTTTCAGCGCAATCAAATTTACTACAAAGTGAATTAGAATTAGCTGACATAAAAAGACAGCAGCTTTCTGCCAACACCGAGTTATATCGCGCGTTGGGCGGAGGTTGGAGATAATACCCATTACCCGTTAATTATTTATTTTTTGAGATGAAAACGCTGTGAGACTTTTAGTTTCATGGCGTTTTTTTATGCTTTGTCATCCAATGGTTTTCTCATGGCACGCAGATGAGAAAAATCAGAGCATAAAATGTGCATAAAAAATTCCGTGTTAAATCTGCGCCTTTGCCAAGCTAATCCGTGTAATTAGCGTACTATTATTTGCCAGCCACTTATTACACTTTATTTCTTTACTTTTGATAAGCCGAAAAACCTTCAACATAAATGACACTCCATCACGATAAATACATCAACGATTTAAAGCTAAAATTCGAAAGCTATGCTCCTATTTCTGAGGAATCCTGGCAATTAATCGAAAATAACATTGAGATAAAATCAATAAAAAAAGCAGAATTACTTTTAAGAAACGGTCAAATTGCAAAAGAAATTTACTTTGTTGCTAAAGGGGCGCTACGCGCTTTTATAACCGATACAGAAGGAAATATCTACAACAAAAACATTTTTCTTGAAGGAGATCTCGCAGGATCAACCGCTTCTTTGATACAGCAAAATCCTTCGTACTTTGCAATTGAAGCGCTGGAAAATTCTATTATAATGAGTATTAATTATAAAAAATATAGAGAACTGATCTTTCAAAAAGATGATTTAAAAAACTTTTATATCGCGTATTTAGAAAAAAATTGGGTTATCGAAAAAGAACAAAGAGAAATCTCTATCGTTATGGAAAATGCAACCGAACGATATCTGGATCTCTTAGCCAAACATCCTGATATTTCAGAGCGAATCGCATTGCTTCATATTGCATCACATTTAGGAATTACTCCAACTCAATTAAGCCGCATTAGAAAAACGCTCGAAAAAGATTTGTAAATCAACATATGTAAAGTTTTTTGATAAAGCCTAAAGTTATCTTTGTTTCTCAATTGCATCAAAATGAAAAATACAAACCTCATCCAAGACAATATTAATAACCTTACCGATTTCTGGAAAACTGTTGGAACTCCTTTCCTCTCCTATCATAAAAACGATACTTTCGAATACTGCAAAATCGAAAATTCGGGTTGGCCCAATAAATTGTGGTTGCGTAAAGACATTACTAAAAAAGACTTACCGGATATTATCAAAACCATGCAATCCAATTCGGGTTTGGTTTTGCCTCATTGGGATATCTTCGGAACAAAGTCTTTTGAAATACTGGAAGTGTACGGCTTTTCATTAAAAACCGAGCAAATCGCAATGGCATTACAACTAAACGAAAAATTCAAATTAGAACATCAGCTTAGCTTTAAGAAAATTGACAATGAACAAGATGCTAAAATCTGGTCAGAGCTATACCCTAATGCTTTTGGTTATGTAATCAGCAAAGAAATCCTGATTCAACATTATACAAATGTTCATTTTTATTTGGTTTCTAATGAAGATCAACCCATAGGGACATTTATGCTTTTTCAAACCGGAAAAACTATCGGAATTCATGGCGTTGGAGTAATCCCTGAAATGCGAAGAAAAGGTTTTGCCGAAGAAATCATGAAATTTGCCCTTAATCTTGCTATAGATTTAAAAGCTGATTATGCTTTATTGCAAGCCTCTGCAATGGGAAAAGACATTTATACCAGATTAGGTTTTCAGGATTTATTTGTCATTAAAAATTATATTTTGAAAGCAGAGTAAACAAGGTACCGATAACACGGATTCGCTTTTTGAAAACGCAGATCAAATCAGATTTTTTTATTGACAATCCTCTCTTTCCCAACAAGGGATGATACACTGTATGACAAATCTGGTCTAAAAATCTATATTCTATTATCATTACTCCATTGTAAAAAAAAATCTAAGAAATCTCTTGTAAAACTCAACATCCCTATTTTGTCCTAAATGACCTTAAAATAGTCGTAAATAACTATTCGATAAAAAAATAACATTTGTAAGTTTGTAATACATTAACTAATAACCATTTAAAAAACAAACCTATGAAAAAAGCAAAAATTATTTTTTGGATTGCTACAATTATTATTTTCTTATTTGAAGGAGTTATGCCGGCACTAACTTCGCAAACTGAACTTGCAAAGGAAGGAATCAAACATTTAGGCTATCCTGAATATTTCGGCAATGCATTAGTTGTTTTTAAAATCCTAGGGGTTTTAGCATTGGTGATTCCACAAGTTCCTAAAAATGTAAAAGAATGGGCATATGCCGGATTTGGTTTCGATTTTATATTTGCCTCTATAAGTCATTTTGCGGTTGACGGGGTTGGTTTTCAATCCTTTTTTCCTTTGATCTTTTTAGTAATCCTGGCCATTTCATATCATTATTACCATAAAATTGAACGATATAAAAATATCGCTTTATAATCGGGAACGATGATCGAGGTTTTTAAAACAAATGTTCAGCAAGTGGAACAATCTCAAATGATTGTCGAGAAACTTTTGGAACATTTTCCAAACAGCTCCATTAATTTTGATTTGGAAGATTGTGATAAAATTTTACGGATTCACAGTTTATCGATTTCAAGTAGAAAAATTATTGCAATTCTTAAAGCGAACGGTTTCTATTGTGAGGTTCTTGCCTAAAAGAAACAATCATAATATCCTGATTTTTAAATTATTAAATTTAAAATTGTAAATTTATCGTACTAATTATAAAACCGACAAACATGAATTTACCCTCAGGACATCAGACTATAATGCCTTATTTAATTTTAAAAGGCGCTTCTCAGTTTATTGACTTCACAAAAAAAGTTTTTGATGCAAAAGATGCTAATGAGAAGGTTTTACGCGATGACGGAACTGTAAAGCATGCTGAAATTATTCTAAACGACAGCACCATTATGGTTACCGATGAAATTAAAGACTGGCCTGAACAAAACGCCAACTTATTTGTTTATGTTCCTGATGCTGACAAAACATATAAAAAAGCACTGGAGAATGGCGCAACAAGTTTAATGGGATTAAGTGATCAGGATTATGGCAGAACTTGTGGCGTCAGGGATCCTTTTGGAAATATCTGGTGGATTACCTCTATTAGGCAGTAAGTTAAATTTCAAATAGCAACAAAATGAAAACAGAACTTCAAAAAAACATTGTTGAAACCTTTAAAAAATTAAACGAAACCCTTTCATCATTTTCTGAAGAAGAAATCAATACTGTGCCGTTTAAAGGAAGCTGGACACCAGGACAGGTTGCGCAACATATCATTTTGGGCAATTCTGGTTATCCTGAATTATTTCAAGGAAAAACCAAAGCTACTATTCGAAAATACGATGAGCATGTAAAAGAACTCGAATCCATATTTTTGAATTTCAATACCAAAATGGATGCTCCGGATTTCCTAAAACCCGAAATGAAAAACTACAATAAAAATTCGCTTACTTTAGCTTTACTTAAAATAGAATCTGATTTATTAAACACATCGGAAAATTATGATCTAACACTCACCTGTCTGGATTTTCAGATTCCAGGTTTCGAAAATTTTACGATCTATGAATGGATTAATTTTGCTCTTGTTCACTCTGAGAGACATACTCATCAACTTCAAAAAATTTCACATTATATAACAACACTATAATATATAACACAATCTTTATCTACATGAAATCAAAATCAGGAACTATTTTTTTATCAGGATTAATCGCCGGAACACTTGATATTCTGGCTGCAGTTATTATCTATGCTGTTATACTTGAAAAAACAACCGCCGTAAAAATCCTTCAATCTATTGCAAGTGGTATCTTCAAAAAAGAAGCTTATACCGCAGGCCCACAAATGGCGTGGTACGGACTTGGACTTCACTATCTGATTGCCTTTATTTTTGCCTGGTTTTATTTTATGATCTATCCTTACTTTCCGTTTCTTAAAAAGAATCTTATGCTTTCCGGATTTTTATACGGTATTTTTGTCTGGATAATAATGAATCTCATTGTTCTTCCAATTGCATTTCCTCTGCTGCCTGAAAAACACTTGGATTTCCCTTTGATATTGTCTATTTTAATTCTGATCGTTTGTATCGGGCTTCCTATTGCATCTATTACACGAAAATTTTATCGTTAAGTCGCAGTATTCAGTCTCATTTTTTAGTCGCAGTGGCAGTATTGAGTCACAGTTTTCAGTTACAGTTACAGTCTCAATAAAAAAGTTTCGATTTTCAGTTGCAGTAAAACTGTAAACTGAAAACCGATACTATAAACTCACTCACTAAGATAATCTCATTTTTTAGTTAATAATTTGACTTTTTATGATCTGATTTGTTTGTTTTTTAAAAGTTCCATAATTCGTACAAAATCCACTACCTACAACAGCAATTTTTCGATCGCAATCCACTATTAATCAGAATTTTGACTTACTTTTATAATTCCCCATTTTCGTTACAAAATTCCCACATAAACGCTTTTGAGTTAATTTTTTGATTGATTGGATTAATAGAGCCTTTGGGCTTAAGGTAATTTTAAATAAATATTTTAAAAGATATGAAAGTAGCTCAGAAACGGCCAAATTCATATTCTTATATGTACCAAAATGACTTATTAACTGAACTAAAAAAGAATCCCCATGAAAACGATATCAAATAAATCAAAAATAGTTTTTCTATCTACATTTCCACCAACACAATGCGGAATCGCGACTTATACACAAGATACCATTAAAGGAATTACGGATGTTTTTGGTAAATCAATTACATGCGAAATTTGCGAATTAGTAAAAGAACCAAAAGAAACACCAACCCAGGCTTATACATTAAACACAAAAAACAAAGAGGAATATACCAAAGTTGCTCTTGAGATTAATAAAGATAAAGCGGTAAAGTTGGTTCATATTCAACATGAATTTGGTTTGTTTGATGGAAATTACGGAGACTATTTATTAGATTTTTTGAATGAGGTTAAAAAACCTTTAACCTATACGTTTCATAGTGTGATTCAAAATCCAAATAAGGAATTAAAAACATTTGTAAAACTCTTGCTTTCTTATAGTAATTCAGTTTTTGTTATGACCAATAAGTCAAAAGAAATTTTGATGAGAGATTATGACATCGATGAAGATATAATCACTTGTGTACCACATGGAACCCATATTGTAATTTACGAAGCTCCACAACAAGCCAAAGAAAAATTCAATATTCAGGATCGTAAAGTACTAGCTACGTTTGGTCTTTTAGGAGAAGGTAAAAATATCGAAACAGGTTTAAAAGCCCTTCCTAAAATTATCGAAAATACACCCAATGCTTTGTATTTAATTATTGGCAAAACACACCCTAATTTAATTATTGACGGCGTTGATGCGTATCGTGATAAACTTGAAGGTATTGTTGCCGATTTAAATTTACAGGATCACGTCCGTTTTATCAATCAATATTTAGATACTAACGAACTTTTGGATTACCTAAAAGCGGCAGATATCTACTTATTTACATCAAAAGATCCTAATCAGGCAGTAAGCGGAACTTTTGCCTATGCGATGAGTTGTGCTTGCCCTATTGTAGCTTCAAAAATCCCTCATACTTTAGAAGTTTTAACTCCTGATTCTGGAATATTAGTTGACATCGGAGAAGTAGATCAGTTTGCTGATGCAGCCATTACATTACTTTCAAATGATGAATTAAGAGAAGAAATGGGAATTAATGCCTTTAGAAAAACCAGAGCTTCATCTTGGGAAAATGTGGCCATTACTCATATGGACACTTACAAACAATTGATTGATAATCCGGCAGAAATAAAATACAATTATCCATCGATTCAGTTAGGGCACATCAAAAGAATGACTACTGATCTGGGTATTATTCAGTTTAGCAAAATTTCGATTCCGGATTTAGAATCAGGATATACACTCGATGATAATGCACGCGCTTTAATTGCGATTTGCATGCACTATAAACTTACTCAGGACAAAGAAGATTTAGCCTATATTTTAATATACTTAGACTTTATTATTCGCTGCCAACAGCCAAAAGGAAACTTTATCAATTATGTGGATCAGGAAAATCGCGAACATATCGAGCAAAATGCCGAAGTAAACCTGGAAGATTCTAATGCAAGAGCGATCTGGGCTTTAGGAACTGTAGTGGCCAATAAAGAAATTTTACCTGAAGCGATTGTCAAAAAAGCTTCTCAATGTTTACTAAACTCATTAAAATGGGCCGAGGGTATTCAGTCACCACGTTCTATTGGTTTTGCAACAAAAGGCTTGTACTTATACCATACTGCTGTTCCTAACTTGTATGTAGCGGCAATTATCAATAAACTGAATGCTAAATTGCTTTCTAATTATGAAATTCACGCTTCGCACGATTGGAAATGGTTTGAAAATTACATGACCTACGGAAACGGAATTTTACCCGAATCTATGCTTTTCGCCTTTTTAACTACCAATAAACCTATTTACAAAAAAGTAGCTTTAGACTCTCTTGACTTTTTGATGTCGAAAATGTTTAAGGATAAAAACTTCAAGGTAATTTCTAATAACGGATGGCTGCACAGAGATTCACAAGAACAAGTACACGAATACGGAGAACAGCCTATAGATGTTGCCTATACTATTCATACCTTAAATTCATTTTATAGCGCTTTTGGTACTCCTGAATACAAACAAAAAATGAAAATGGCCTTTAATTGGTTTTTAGGAAGAAATCATCTTGGTCAAATCATGTACAATCCAATAAGTGGCGGTGGTTATGACGGACTTGAAAAAGAAAATGTCAACCTCAATCAGGGAGCCGAATCTACGGTATGCTTTTTAACTGCCCGATTATTAATGGAGAACCTTAAAATAGCAGAAATAAAAGTGATTCCGCTCATGAAAGCTAAAACCGGAATTGCCATCAATTCATAATTGATTTACCGTATATTCTAACTAAATATACTATTGAACCCTAAAAATCCCTTTTCTAAAGGGATTTTTTGTTTTTTAACATTTTCCCGACAACGTTACTTTATTATAATTATTGTGTTTGATTATGTTAATTATATAAACTTCTAAAAAAGTTGTGTAAGATTTTCTCTGTACTTCTAAACTAATTTTAAGTTATAATAATCAAGGGGTATACAACCTTTTAAACCGTTGATTTTCATGCATTAGCTTTAACTTAAAAATATAGTATTTTGATACTTACTCTAAAAAATACATTCACAGAAATAGGAAACGCAACAGTGTTTGCAAAGCAGTTTTTTAAGGAGGTTTTTGTTCCGCCTTACGAAACAAAAGAGTTTTTGAAACAATGTTATGTTATTGGCTATAAATCATTACCGCTGGTAGCTATTACCGGCTTTATTATGGGTTTGGTACTTACGCTACAATCCAGGCCAACCTTAGTAAAATTTGGAGCAGAATCCTGGTTACCGGGTATGGTCGCTCTTTCTTTAATAAGAGAAATTGCTCCTGTGATTACAGCTTTAATTTGTGCAGGTAAAATTTCATCAGGAATTGGTGCCGAATTAGGTTCTATGAAAGTAACAGAACAAATCGATGCCATGGAAGTTTCTGCCATCAATCCTTATAACTATTTAGTAGTAACAAGAATATTAGCCTGTACCTTGATGGTACCTCTATTAGTATTTTTTGCTGATGCCGTAGGTATTATTGGCGGATATGTAGGTATCAATATTCACGGAGATGTAAACTTTTACCGCTACCTGACCCAAATCCTGCAATCACTCGAATTTTTAGATTTAATTCCCGCAACCGTTAAAACATTCTTCTTTGGATTTTTTATAGGAATGATTGGCTGTTATAAAGGATTTAATGCTTCTAACGGAACCGAAAGTGTTGGTAAAGCAGCAAACTCTGCAGTAGTAACCGCTTCGTTAACCATATTTATTATTGATATGGTTGCTGTTCAAATAACCGATTTATTTTTTTAAGATGATTAAGGAAAAAGAAAATATAGAAAAAGATAAAGTTGCTAAAACCAAAAAGCAAGATCCTATCATTGTAATTAAAGACTTGCATAAAACTTTTGGTAAAGACAACAAAGTCCTGCAAGGTGTAAATCTTACGGTAAACAAAGGAGAGGATTTGGTGATCTTGGGACGTTCAGGATCAGGAAAATCGGTAACGATAAAATGTATTGTGGGGCTAATTGAACCTGATAAAGGCGAAATAAAAGTTTTTGATGAAAATGTACTAAATATCACAAAACCAGAACTGAATGAAATTAGAGTACGAATTGGATTTCTGTTCCAAAGTGGTGCTTTATACGATTCAATGTCGGTTCGCGAAAATCTGGCTTTTACATTAAAAAAACACAAGAGAGATTTAACTCCGCAAGAAGTTGAAAGTGAAGTAATGGAAGCCCTTGACAATGTAGGATTGAGTGATGCAATTGATAAAATGCCTTCTGAATTATCAGGCGGTATGCAAAAACGAATTGGTCTTGCCAGAACTTTAATCCTTAAACCGGAAATCATTTTGTATGATGAACCAACAACCGGATTAGATACGATAACCTCTCGTGAAATAAGCGAATTGATTCTGGATATCAAACACAAACGCAAAACAACATCAATCATTATTACCCACGATATGGCTTGCGCCAAACTGACCGCCGACAGAATTATGGTTTTAAAAGACGGTGTAATACATGCTGAAGGAACATACGAAGAACTAGAAAAAGACGAAGACCAATGGGTCCGTTCTTTTTTTCAATAATACTAAAAACAAATAATTAGAAATCATGGATAAGCAATCTGGATATACTTGGAAATTAGGAATGTTTGTAACAATAGGTTTATTGCTTTTTATAATGGCGATTTACTTTATTGGTAAACAAAAAAATCTTTTTGGATCAACATTCAACATCACATCACAGTTTAAAACCGTTAGTGGTTTAGAGGTGGGAAACAATGTTCGTTTTTCAGGAATTAATATCGGAACAGTCGAAGAAATTCAGTTAATAAACGATTCTTCTGTTGTAGTGAGAATGGTCATTAAGGATGAAGTTCGTGAATTCATTAAAACAGATGCCCGTGCAAGTATTGGTTCTGACGGATTAATGGGTGACAAAGTACTTACTATTTCTCCAGGAGTTAAATCTACAAAAGTGATCGAAAATGGTGGTGCAATTGCTTCGGTAAACGGAATTGAGATGCAGGATTTAATGAAAAGCGTGAAAAAAAGTGTTGATAATGCTGCTGTAATCACCGATGAGCTTGCGATTTTTAGCCATAGTATGAATACCGGAAATGGTGCTTTGGCAAGATTAGTTCGTGATGATAAAATGGCCAACAGCGTTTCCAATACGCTTTCGAACTTAGAATCAGGTACAAAAGGTTTTAGCGAAAATATGGAAGCTGCAAAAAGCAACTTCCTGCTTAAAGGCTACTTTAAGAAAAAAGAGAAAGAAAAAGAAAAGAAAAAAGAGGAAATAAAAGAGCAACAAGAAGAACAGCAGAAAAAGGCAGAAAAAGAGAAAGAAGAAAAGGCTAAGGAAGAAAAAGAGAAAGCTGAAAAAGCCGAAAAAGAAAAAGCTAAAGCAGAGAAGGAAAAAGCAGAGAAAGCCAAAGAAGAAAAAGAAAAACTGGAAAAACAAAAAGCTGAAGATGCTAAAAAAGCTGAAAAAGGAAAATAAAAAATACCTCGTTTGTTTATTCTATGAGCCCTATTTTAAAATCGATCCATGTAAATTATATGGAATAAATTAAAATACAATGAAAACCTCACATAAAAATATAAGCCTGAAAATCTTAAAAGTAACAGGAATAGTAATAGCAAGTATCTTGCTATTATTGTTTTTGATACCCTTGCTATTTCCCGGAACCGTTGCTGCAGAAGTAAAAAAAATCGCCAACGAACGATTAGACACTAAACTGGATTTCTCAAAATCCAGACTTTCGTTTTTTACACACTTTCCTTCCCTGACTGTTTCTCTGGATGATTTGTCTATGACAGGATCAGCCCCCTTTAGCAATGATACTTTACTACAAGCAGAACAGGTAGCCTTTGGTATCAACCTAAAGAGATTGATTTTTAATAATGAAGTAAAAATTAATAAATTATATGTTTCTAAAGCCTTAATCAATATAATGGTCAACCAAAAAGGACAGGCCAATTATAATATTTATGTGGCTCCGGAAGATCGTGATAAAAAACCGGACGATCCTAATGCCCCCGAAGAAGGAACTGCCATTCGACTCGAACGAATTGATCTTGAGGACTGTCATGTAAAATACAACGATCGTTCAGCCAAAATCCTGGTTGATGCAAAAGGTTTTAATTATGTTGGAAAAGGAAATTTGAGTGAAGATATTTTTGATTTGAATACGGATGCCCAAATCGATAATGTCGATTTCTATTACGACCGAACGGCTTATCTTAGAAAAAAAGAAGTTCGTGCTGATTTAATTACCCGAATTAATACTCATGCACTTTCGTTTATTCTTCAAAAAAATGAATTACGAATCAATAAATTACCCTTAAAATTTACTGGTTTATTTACCATTTTAAGAGATGGATATAAAATTAATATCAAAGCGGCATCTGAAAATACTACGCTTAAAGATCTGTTTTCTGTAATGCCTCCGGAATATTTAACCTGGATGAATGAAACCGAAATCTCAGGCAATAGTGATTTACTATTTACTTTTAAAGGAAATTACAATGTTGCCAAAAAACAAAAACCCGATTTAGCTTTTAATTTAAAAATAGACAAGGGCGCGATCAATTACCAAAATGCTCCTGCCCCGCTTACCGATTTTCAGATGAATCTAAATGCTGTTCTACCTTCATTAGATATCGAAAAATTATTAATAAATCTGGATACTTTTAAATTTAAAGTAGGCCAAAAAGACTATTTCAACGCTTATTTACGCAGCAAAGGTTTTAACGAAATGACTGTCGATGCAAGCGTAAAAGGAGATTTAGACTTAGCTACAGTTGATGCTGCTCTGGGTTTAAGCACTATTGATCTAAAAGGAACTTTAAAAACAAACATTCAGGCCAAAGGAATTTTTAGTACTTCGAAAAAATTATTCCCTAAAACAATTGGCGGAATTTCATTGCGAAACGGATGGCTAAAAACCGACTCGTATCCTAATCCTATAAAAGACATCACTTTTGTAGCCAATGTGCTCAACAAAGCCGGAACTTTTCAGGATTTGATTGTGGCTGTTGCTCCTGCATCCTTTGTTTTTGAAGGAAACCCAATGTATGTAAATGCAACCTTATCTGATTTTAGTGATCTGTCTTACAATGCCAAAATAAAAGGAGAGTTAAACATTGGACGAATTTATCAGGTTTTCTCTCAAAAAGGACTTGATGTAACGGGTTATGCAAAAGCAGATCTTTCGCTCAAAGGAAAACAAAGTTATGCCACAAAAGGGCAATATGAGAAACTGGATAATAGAGGAACTATTATTTTAAAAAACATCAAAGCTACATCAGAACTTTTCCCGAAAGCTTTTTTTATCAAACAAGGAAACTTCCGTTTTCAGAATGAGAAAATGTGGTTTGAAAAATTTGATGCTTTTTACGGAAAATCAGATTTTGCCATCAATGGATATTTACTCAATACCATTAATTACTTTCTGGAATCGCACGGAACCCTAAGCGGGGATTTTAAAATGAAATCCAAACTGATCAATGTGGATGAATTTATGGCCCTTAAAAAAGGTGAAAACACAGATCGTAACCTTGAAGTAGAATACGCCAAAGAAGATCATCCAAAAATGAGCGGAGTGGTTATTGTACCCAAAAACCTAAACGTTGCACTTACTGCAGATGCAGATAAAGTAGAATATAACGGACTGGTTTTAAACAAACTTCTTGGTAAAGTCGGAATGACAAAAGATGGTTTTTATTTAGAAAATGCCAATTTTAATATTATCGATTGTTTAGTAGGGGTCAATGCTACATACAAAGATGAATCGCCAACATCTGCGCACTTTGATGCTCATTTTACGGCCAAAGATTTTAGCGTTCAGAGAGCTTACAAAGAAATTCCGATGTTTCATGATATGGTAACTGCAGCAGAAAATGCACAGGGAATTATTTCTGTAGATTATAAAGTAAAAGGCGATTTAGACGGAAACATGAGTCCAATTTATGCCTCTCTGGAAGGTGGGGGAAAATTGAATTTACGTGATGTAAAAGTCAAAGGATTAAAGTTATTTGATGGCATTAGTTCTCAAACCGGACAAAAAGGTTTGAACGATCCTAATTTGAAAGGAATCGAAATCAATTCCACTATCGATAATAATTTAATTCATATTGAAGGTTTCACCTTTAGCGTGGCTGGTTTTAGACCTACCATAAAAGGAACCACAAGTTTCGACGGGCTTTTAGATTTACGTATGCGATTGGGTTTACCTCCTTTTGGTATTATCGGATTTCCTATTGTTATTACCGGAACACATAAGGATCCTAAAATTAAAATCTTTAGTAAAACAGGCCAAAAAATTTATGACGCCGTTTATGATGAAAAACACAACAAAGTGATTCGCAAAGAAAAAGTAAGTAAACGTAAAAGTTAAATTCAAATGAAAACTAAAAAACAAAAGAAAGGCAGTTCTTTCGAAAAGTTTGCAACCCACGTTTCTAAAGCAGCAGGAAGTACAACCGCTTTTATAGGTGCATTTTTAATTGTAGTAGTTTGGGCAGTTTCAGGACCTATTTTTGATTACTCCGAAACCTGGCAGCTGGTCATTAATACCGGAACAACAATTATTACCTTTTTGATGGTTTTCCTTATTCAGAAAGCCCAAAACAAAGATTCACTTGCGATTCAATTAAAATTAAATGAATTGGTGGCTTCAAATGAATATTCCAGCAACAGTCTGGTTGATATTGAAAGTATGACCGAAGAAGAAATGATAATAGTTCAGAAATATTATCATAAACTTAGCGAGTTGGCCAAAAAAGACGAAAGCATCAGAAATTCACATTCTATTGCAGAAGCCTCTGAACAGCACGAACGCAAAGACAAAAACAGAACTAAATTACGCACCCGAAATATAACCAAAAAATGAAACTACGTTCCTCTGAAACTTTCTGGCCTTTAAAAAGTGCCATGACATACAGTTATCCGTCTATTGATTCAGATCATACTACCGAAATTTTAATTATTGGCGGAGGAATTACCGGAGCCTTAATTGCTTATAAATTAATCTCCGAAGGCAAAAAGGTCATACTAGTTGATCGCCGCGACGTGGCTAACGGAAGTACTGCCGCAAGCACCGCCCTGCTCCAATATGAAATCGATGTGCCGCTGCATCAACTCATAAAAATTAGAGGTACAGAATGCGCTGTGGACAGTTACAAAAATGGAAAAAAAGCCATTTTTGATTTACGAACTATTATAGACACCATAAAAAGTGACTGTCATTTCGAGTTTAAAAAAAGTATTTATTACTGTTCTTTAAAAAAGGATATTCCGTTTTTGAAGAACGAATTTAAATGCCGAAAAGAACACGGATTTGATGTTAACTGGCTCGAACGATGGGATCTTGAAAAAATGGGCTTAAATGCCATTGCAGCGATAGAATCTAAAACTGCAGCGGTTATGGATCCTTATAAACTTGCCAATGACTTGCTGCACTACTGCAAAAAAAAGGGAATGCTTATCTATGACCGTACCAATATTACCTCGATCCACCATCAAAAAGCAAAATCTATTGCCCATACCGAAAATAAATTCACCATCAACGCAGAACATATTATTCATTGCAGCGGTTACGAAAGCACCGAAACACTAGCCGAGAAGGTAGTAGACTTAAAAAGTACGTTTGTCATTGCCTCAGAGAATTTAGAAGTTTTACCAGCAGGCTTTAAAAATGCCATTTTTTGGGATACTTCTTCACCCTATTTGTATTTTAGAGTAACCGCAGATAACAGGATTATAATGGGCGGCGGCGATGAGGATTTTAAAGATGCAAAAAAACGTGATAAATTATTGCCTAAAAAAGAGCAATATCTTTTAAGGCATTTTAAGAGAAAATTCCCCAAGATCGATTTTAAAATTGATTATTCCTGGGCAGGAACTTTTGGAGAAACCAAAGATGGCTTACCTTATTTTGGAAAACCCGACCCCAACAAAAACGAACACTACGTTCTGGGCTTTGGAGGAAACGGGATCACCTTTAGCGTTATAGGCATGAACTCGATTATGGATTCTATTAATAATAAAAAGAATCAGGATTTAGAGTATTATCGTTTTGGGAGATAAATAAGATTCTAAGTTGCTAAGTCTCTAAGTTTTTTTCTTAGCAACTTAGCAACTTTTTTAAACAATTAACTCCATCTGAATATTGCAACGTTTATAAGGTGTTGCTAAACCATATACTCTCTGGAAACCTAATTTGTAATACAAGTTAATGGCGGGTTTCAGGATCGTATTACTTTCCAGATATATTTTGTTTGCTCCCAGTTCTTTGGCCGTGTTTACGATTGCCTGACCTAATAAAAAGCCAATATTTTTTCCCTGGGCTTTTGGCGAAACCGCCATTTTTGCCATTTCAAAATCATAGTTGGAATCCTTCATTTTAATAAGCGCACAAACTCCTACGGGTTCATTACGGTACAAAGCCACCAGAATTTTTCCGCCCTTGTTTAAGATATATTCCTCAGGATTGTCTAAAGCTTTATAATCAGCTTCTTCCATTTCGAAGTAAGTCGAAATCCATTCTATGTTTAAGGATTTGAAAGCTTCGAGATAATGAGGTTCGAATGCTACAATTTGCACATCCTGGCTTTCGCGCTTTTTCTTTGCTTGGTTTACTCTTTTAAAAAGGCTTTTTTGTTCTAATAGAAACTCCCATTCTTCCAATGCTGCCCAAAGATTGTGTTTTGATTCGGTTATTAAGCTGTCAACTGCTGCTTCTACATCTTTTAATTGTAGTTTTAATTCTTTCGAAAATTCCCATCCTTGCGCTGTAAGACCCACAATATTTCTACGCTTATCACTGCTTTTCAGGCTTTCTTCTACCAATCCGGCAGTGATCATTTCCTGAATAATTTTACTTACCGATGGTTGCGAATGACCAATTTCGTTGGCAATTTCTGTAATGGTTATTTCCCTTTCATCCATAAGGGTATAAAAAACAGGAAACCATTTTGGCATAAAAGTCATACCATAAGCCTCATATATTTTGGCAGCATCATCTGTGATAATTGCCGTCATTAAACGTAAGCGACTTCCTAAAGCCACCTTTCCTACTTTGTCGAAAAATTCCATATATAATCAATTACATAACTAATTATGCAAATGTATATATTTTTTACATAGCAAGGTTCTAAGTTGCTAATAATCTTCCTTTTTTTTGAAATACTTAAAAATAAAAGTAACTATTTTATGAAAACGAGTCTCATAGCCCTGATGGTAATGGAAATCATTTTGTAGTGATGTTTAGCACAAAAGACTCAAACAGATCACAGGACTCAATCAAAGCCAATAGACAAAGTAAACAGCTCCTAAAGAAAATTATAAAATAAAAAAAAGACGCACCAGATTAGACTTAATATAATTGTTTGCATGTCAAAAAACTTAGCAACTCAAAATCTTAGCGACTTAGCAATTTTTAATCAAGCTGTTATAGCCAGTGGATTCAAATTGAATTTATATTCTTTTGGGCTGCAATTGAATTTTTGTTTGAATATTTTTGAAAAATAGCTTCTGCTGGTAAAACCAATACAATAAACGATTTCGGATATATTAAGATCAGATGTTCTTATTAAGATTTCGGCTTTTAGAACGCGCATGTGGGTAATATAATCGTTAACGGTTCTGTTGTGTATCAGTTTAAAACCTTCCTGTAATTTGTTTGGCGATAAACCTGATTTTTTGCTTAGGGATTTAATGGTAAAAGCTTCCTCCGGATTGGCTTTGATGGCTTCAGATAGTTCTTTTATTTCCTCCATTTCGCGTAGCGTCAGGCAATTTGTATCTTTAGAATTCATACTTAAATCGTCTGTATGCTGTTGAATTTCCATTGCCAGGATGATGCGCAGAATTCCTTCTTTTAGAAGATTCCTAACAATTCCGGTTTGAGTAATGGCATTCAATTGTTCGATTTTTTCAGCAATTTTCAGGTTATGAGAACCCACGTAAAAGAAATCCTGAACAGCCTCAGTTTCAAAGAAAGTTTCTTTTACTTTCTGATTCAGAGAATTGTCCGGGTTTTGGTGCAAAACCTGAGTTCCTACTATTATTAAGGTAAATTTTGTTTTTTTATCTTTTTCGAAAAACAGGACATTATCCTGATTTTTCTTTGAGGTGACAATAGCGGTCTGAAATGTTTTAAATTTTCGCTCTTCGCCAGCAGTGCCAAAACTATGCGACAAACTTCCTTTAGAACAATAGGCAAAATAAACCGGTGATTCTATAGGATTTACAATATCCATTCTAACATCTGCAGCAAAAGTCATATCGAACTGAACGTAGGAAATATTATCATTAAAAGAGGCACCAATTATAGCACCTTTTGCAAAACTATTGTTGGTTTCAAGCGTGTATTGGTCTAAATCAAAAGTTACTTTACCGCCGAAGTTTGTATGTAATTCATCAAAAATATTTTGAATTCTTTCTGTGTTTATAGTAACTATTTTCATCTTGCATGGGATTTAAATTCAACATCATTTTATATAGATTTACAAAAAAAAGAAAGCCCGTTTTGTGGTATAGGATTTCTAAAAATCTACGATTCAAAGTTCGCTCACAAGTCAGCCAAGTATGTTATATAATTTTTCTAAATTGTTTTATAATTACTTATGGATGATGTTTTTAACAGTAATTTTTTTTACCTTTCTGCTAGAATTAGTATAGCCAGTATGAAAAGTTTTTCTTTTGCCCCTATAGCCACTTATGATGCTAATGTTTTGATTTTAGGCACAATGCCCGGAACAAAATCATTAGAACTCAACCAATATTATGGCCATAACCAAAATAATTTCTGGAAATTTATGTTCGATATTTATAAAACAGACTTTTCGAATGATTACGAAACTAAAAAGGCGCTTTTGCAAAATAACAAAATTGCCCTGTGGGATGTTTTGCAGTTTTGCGACAGGGTTGGGAGTTTAGACAGCGCTATAAAAAATGAGATTGCCAATGATTTCGAAACGTTTTTAGAACAGCATCCCAACATTAAAACCATATTATTCAACGGACAAAAAGCAGCCGCTTTCTTTAAAAAATATGTTCATTTAAAGAAAGATTATCAACTCATCACTTTACCTTCTACAAGCCCGGCAAATGCAAGCAAAAGCTATGAGTCTAAATTAGACCAATGGAAAATTATAAGTGCATTACAATTAGAAAAGAATAAATTTTATGACAATAAAATAACCCGTTAGCCAAAAAGTTGAAATAATATAACATTTACATTTTAAAATATAACAGTTTTTTTTCACCTCCTGACTAATTTTACCAAACAAATTAAAGCCATTGAAAAAGAGAATGCAGCGTGAGGCTTTTTTTTAACTATAGATACTACTAAGAGAACTTTCAAAAAAGTTTAATTATAAAGAGAACATTGGTTATGTTAGTTTATTTTTGGAAAAAAAGCTATTCTATTTTTTAGGGTAGCTTTTGTTTTTTAATATCACACCATAAACGAAATAATTATGAAAATTCAGACTTACTACAACCATATTCGGTTTTACACACCGCATCATTTTGTTTACTATCCTATTCTTACAATATTTTTGGCAGCAAGTATTTACTTTGCGTTTACCACAAACGATACATTAATATGGTCTTTTATCAGCGTTGTTTTTGTATTTTTATTTTGCCTTGCCTTTATGTTGCGTCAGCATTATGCCCTAATTCTTCAAAACCGAATCGTGCGTCTCGAACTTCGCTACCGTTATTTTACCCTTACCGGAAAAAGATTTGAGGAAATCGAATACAAACTAACCGACGATCAAATTTTCGGCCTTCGTTTTGCTCCGGATGATGAACTATTGCCACTTATAGAAGATGCGCTAAAAAACAACCTGAGCGGAGATGCCATAAAAAAAGCCATCGTGCACTGGAAAGCCGATTACAACAGGGTTTAACAAATTTTAAATTGCAAATTTTAAATGACAATGGTAATGGCAAAATCAATTTAAATGTCAAAAAATAAAAAGCTCCATTTGATGTTTATTTATACTGTTTTTCTTTTATAATTAAACAAAATATAAATCAAGAAACCTATCAGCCACGCGCCAAAAACAACGCCAAAGAAGATTTCGATAATAGTCGGGTGAAGATATTTTGGTTCATAGAATAATCGCTCCAGAGTATTAAATTTGTCTGTTAGCGCCTTTCTGTCAAAATTATTTCTTATCGCGTTTAAAGGTTCATTGGCATGACTTTGATAAAATCTGACATCTTTCGCCAAATCTTTAGGCACCAGGCTTGTTTCGATTTTGTATTTCCTTAAAAGCGTATCCAGTTGCTTAAAATTATATAGTAACGAATCCTGCTTAATTTTATAAAGCAGCTTGTATCTCTTTACCGCAGCATCATATTGTTGTTTCTCTATCGCAACACCATTTACAGGCTTGTACAAAGCTTTATTTTCTACAAAGATGCAAATATTCTCATCGTAGTCAGGATTTACACGCATACCTTTGTAGATAATTTCAGTACTGTCTTTTATAACATTCTTCTTGATGATACGCTCCAAAAGTTCTTTTTTACCAAAACCAATACTATCCAAAATCGTACTGGTTGCAGACGAAACTTTATTCAAATCCGTCGTTAACATCTTCAAAGTATCAATGCTATAATAATTCGTTTCGGTAATATAATTATCGTTCTGAATCATCACACTGTCAACAACCTCCATAACCGGATACGGTTTTGGATATAAAATATTAAGCGGATTAAATAATTTCTCTGAACTATACGACGTATAATTATACAAAAACGGACGTAAAACATTTAGTAAAGTTTTGTCCTTATTAAGTTTGTATTCAGACAATTCCGTTCTCATCTTAGCGTTCATTCCAAAACTATAACTAACAAAAAATGAAAAACTAAAGAACGAAATCAGCAATAATAAAGCTCCTATTTTAAGCAGATTTACAAAAGAATAATTTTGTTTCGAATGATTTTTAAGTAAAAAAATCAGAAAGAAAAGCAAAAACAAACCCGTTATAAAAAAGTGGGAAATAGAGACATCATCATAAAACTTAAACCTGTAAAACTCAGTATAAATATCGATATTCCCAATTCCTTCAAACTTAAAATAGCCATATAAAAAATAGCCCAGATGAATCAATAATAGTACTACGAAAGACTTTACAAGGTATTGTTTTAATTTTTTATCCATAATTGTTTTCAGATTTACACTCAAATATAGAGAATCCATTTTAAAAACAAAACCTTTATTACTTCGCAATTAAAACTTTACAAATACAAAACTTAGAACTTATAAAACTTAGTGATTTAGAACCTTTAAAAAAAGTTGGGCTTATCACCATTCGATAAGAGGGCAAATTTACTTTGCCCTAGAGTCACTCTTATCAGTACGCTATTGAACTATCCGCGCTACTTTGGTAGCCTGCTCTAATCTATCAGGCGACTCACGTGTGCGAGAGATGTTTTTGCCAAACATTTTCCTGGAAACAAAAGGATTCTAAATAAACTAGAGCTAATTATTTAGATTGATTACCTGTAGAGAGAACAACCACAAAAAACATAATATACTGATATTCAGATAAATTATTCAAATTACAAACTCTAAAACGAAAAATGAATGATTTTTTTTGTTAACTTTAAATGTTAAAATTTTATCAATAAAATCTAAAAATAAGTCTCATGAAAAAATTATTTTATTTTTTGATAGTTTCCCTCTTCTTCACTACAATTCAGGCTCAGACTACTGCCGAGATAATGGTAGAAAAACCTTTACCTACATTACAAAATAATTCAGAGGCTCCACCCCAGGATTATGATCCAGCAGATTTAACATGGCACGGCCGACGATTTAAAGTAACTGCCGGTGTTTTTTTTCCCACCAATAATACACAGGTAGAAGTGGGAAGTAATAATGGTGATTTTGGAAACATGATTGATTTTGAAAAAGATCTTGGATTTAACAAAAATACCACATCATTTGCTGGTGCATTTGAATGGAAAATTTCAAGAAGATCAAGACTTGGTGCAGAATACTTTTATTTGAAAAGAACCGCCAGCAAAACCCTTCAAAAAGAAATAGAATTTGGTGATCATACCTATCCTGTAAATGCGAGAGTTTCAGCTTTTATGGACAACCAAATTTATCGAATTACCTACGGATACGCTTTTGTATCTAAACCCAAGTACGAAATTGGGGCACTTATAGGGGCGCACATCATGCTTGCTGATGTTGGGATAAAACTGGAAGGAGTTACTGCTGCAGTAGAATACAGTGACGATTTTGATTTTACTGCCCCTCTTCCTGATCTGGGACTTTGGACAGAAATTGTATTAGCAAAAAAATGGGGACTCTATGCCAATGCCAATTACTTCGCCATTAAAATAGATAATATCGACGGACGTATTTTAAGTTACAATCTATCTATATTATATAACGTTTACAAAAACTTAAGTTTAACAGCGGGTTACACAGGCTTAAACATTCGGGTTGATGCAGAAAAAGAAAGACTAAACGGTTATTTTAAATGGGGATACAATGGCCCAACATTAACTGCAACATATGCCTTTGGAAATCATGTAAAGTTTTACAAACATTAATAAAATCTTAAACCATATAAGATATTATAATTTTTGATTTTAGTTAGATTGTCATGAAATGAAGAAAAAAAAACACCCCCAAAGTTCGCTACTATTTTTTCTCATAAAATACTCAGTAATACAAAGTTCGTTTATTGATTTTTCAATCTGACACTTTAAAAATATAACAAACCCGATAACTATTACAGCTATCGGGTTTATTGCTCAAACTTAAACTTAACTCAAAATAAAACTTACTAACTTATTTTTCTATTGGAGTAAATTTTATAGCTGTTCCTCCTGCAGCTGCCAACTTAAGAGCTAAAACTGTTTTATTGTTTACTTTTTGTTTTGAAATTCTCACAGGATACGGATTCGTTTTATAATTTGCTCCAGCTCCATCGGAATAGACTTCGGCTTCGTATTCTTTTCCGGCATCCAAAAATGATAAATTTACTTTTAGGTTTCTGGCAAAACTATTGGTTATAGCTCCCAAATACCAGTTTTTCTCCTCCCAGTCTTTTCTGGCAATAGTGGTATATTCTCCTATTTTAGAATCTAAAACTTTGGTATCTGACCAGCTGCACGGAACATCTTTTATAAACTGAAATTCCGGTTTGCCTTCGTAATTCTCCGGTAAATCTGAAGCCATTTGCAACGGACTAAAAATGATAACATACAAGGCCAACTGGTTTGCCAAAGTCGTTTGCACTCTTGCTCCCGAAGGTGTTTTATAATCAAAATTGAAATTCCCCGGTGTATAATCAAAAGGGCCGGAAAGCATTCTTGTAAAAGGCAAAGTCGTTAGATGTTCCGGCGTATTTCCTCCATCAACCGACCACGCGTTGTATTCCTGACCTCTTCCGCCTTCTTGTGTCATAAAATTTGGGTACGTACGCTGTAATCCGGTTCCTTTTATAGGCTCATGATTGTCGATCATGATATGGTATTTGGCCGCAGTTTCCATTACTTTTCTGTAATGACGTGCTCCGTACTGGCTATCGTGCCATTCTTTTTTATCCAGATATTTATTTACATAACCGGTTTTCACGGTATTTACGCCCATTTTTTGATACAATTTAAAAGCATCTTCTAACTGGCTTTCGTAATGTTTTGTAGCTCCCGCCGTTTCGTGATGTCCTATTAAACGAACATTTTTCATAGCGGCATATTTTGTAATTTCTTCCAGATTAAAATCCCGATAGGCTTTTACAAAACTAAAAGAAGCACCATCAGCAGTCCAGTCGCCATCCCAGCCTTCGTTCCAGCCTTCTACCAGAACTCCGTCTAAATTGTTTTTCGCAGCAAAATCAATGTATTGTTTTGTATTCTTAGTCGTTGCGCCATGTTTTGGCCCTTGTCCCCAGGTGAATTTCTCTAAATGCATTCCCCACCAGATTCCGATATATTTAGACGGTGTAATCCAGGAAAGATCTTCAATTTTCGATGGTTCATTTAAATTCAGCATAATAGTAGATATCGCCACTTCGCCCGGAGTTTTCCCTACTACAATAGTTCTCCACGGTGTTCTAAAAGGCGTTTGGGCATATACTTTTACCCCATTGGCCCACGGCACTAATTCGCTTTTGTATTGTTTATCATTTGTTTTAAGTAAGGTCATTGAGGCAAAATCGGTTAGGTTGGCTTCGTGAATGGCCACAAATAATTTTTCTTTGGTTTCTAAAGTTGCCGGTGTATTGATCGTATCGGTTTTACTCACAGGCGTTTTACGGTAGGTACTCTCGTAATAGCTGTTTTCGCGATGCACCGGAATCCACCAAACATCATTATCTGATTTAAAGGTAAATTGCGTGATTTCGTTTGAAATTTCTACTTTCCCTAAATTAGGCTGTTTTGGAAATTCATATCGAAAACCAACACCATCATCAAAAACCCTGAAAACAATATCAACCAGACGTTCTTCTCCTTTTGATTCTTTCAAATGCACAATGAGTTCGTTGTGGTGATCTCTCACTTTTTTGAATTCACCCCAAGGCTGTTCCCAGGTTTCATCAGCCGATTTTTCTTCGGTGGAAAGCACTTCAAAACCCTCTGTCATTTTTTGGATTCCTTTAAATTCAAATCCTAATAATGAAGGTTCTATAACTGATTTTCCCTTTGATGTTAAACTATATAGCGGCTGACCTGACGGAGTTAATTCAAAAACTAATTCGGTGTTTTTTCCGGGAGAACTTATTTTGTATGTTTTTTTAGTACTGCAGGCAACAATCAACATTGATGCTAAAGCGATTAGACAGTATCTATATTTTATGTTTTTCATTATTTAATTGTATTAATTACAACTCTTTATTTAATTTCGTTTAGTAACTGTTTTGCTTTTGCTGGCTGCATAGAGACAAAATAATTAAAAGCCTGATCTAATTTTTTCTGTGCATCGGCATTGCCTTTCTTTTCTAATCTCAGATTATACATTTTACTGATTTCAGGAAAAACAGTTTCGGTACTTTTTACCCCCGCAAATGCTTTTACTTTTTCGATATACGTATAACCAAATTCTACTGTTGGCTCGAACATTGTCCCTTCTCCAAAGTCATTCCATGTAATTAATTGCAGGTAATTTAAATTTGCATTTTTAGCCAGAGAAAGTGTTTCATCAAGAGTTGCTCCATTGTTGTGTTCTATTGTCCATCCAATTGCAGCTCCGCCACCACCTTCGGCATAAAAATCTTTAAAGCCAGGATAAGCACCTCCCATTGCAACAGCTAATTTTGGTTTATTATTGGTATAAAAATTAGTCAGATAGGTGTTGTTTTTATAAACCCAGGCATATTCTCCCGAGGCATTATCCCCCGCATCTACAGATTCATTCCAGAGCGTTAAAAAAGTAGGTTTTGTGGTCAGGGTATTAAAAACGTTGGTCCACTGGGCTGGCGTCTGCAATACAATCGGCCCAAAATTAAGCAGTAATGGTTTTCCGTTTATTTTGATGTAATTTTTATCATCAAAGTAATTTTTCTCCATATAACCTAAATCGGTTTTGGCTGCGCTGGTAACTGAAATTGCTTTTCCGGCATCGACAACATTTTTGGTTACGCGGTCTTCATAAACTATGGCATATTCTAATCCCACTTTGTCTAACATGGCAATAAGCTGTTCTGTGTTTTCTTTTACCATTCGATAATCGTTTACATCAAAAGTCCCGTACCAATCGATCAGAACTCCATCGATTCCTGAATATTTCATCAATAATAAATGATTTTCGATCACATTTTTATCGCCTGAATGATAGGGGCCAATGAGTGGATAATAGTACGACGCAATTTCTCTGCGATTGTTTGCGCCAATGTTGTTTGGATTTTTGTTAGCCATTGTCCAGTGATATCCCCATTTTTTATCGGCACTACTTTCATTTGTTTCAAACCAAGGCATATAATGAACATAAATTTTGGTGCTATTTGTTTTTTCAATCGCAACAGGTTCAAATGTTTCCGGTTCTGTAGGTGTATCAGAATTTTTATCATCGCTGCTACAACCCGCGGCGACTATAATATTCAGGATCCCAAAAAACAATAATGTGATAGATCTTTTCATATTGATATATTATTTATTTTTATTTTTTTGCCACTGATTAAAAGATTAAAAAGATTGTATATAAGCCTGATTTACTTGCTTATAATCTTTAAAAAACCCACAAATCTGTGGCAAAAATTATTTTAAAACATGTCAGCCTTCCACGACTAGCCAACACGGAAGACTGACATTCAATAACCTAGTTTACAGGATACCCAGGATTTTGTACTAGATTTTTATTTGTTGTTAAAACTGTACTTGGAATTGGGAAAATCGCTCTGTATTTCTCCGTTGGTCCTTTTTCCCACCATGATTCGAAGAATGTTCCAAAACGGATATTATCTGTTCTTCTTCTTCCTTCAAAAGTGAATTCCTTAAGCAATTCTTTGTCTATAAAAGCAAGGTCTATTACGGTAGGCATTTCTTCTCCGGCACGTGCTGTAATTTGCTGTAGAAAAGGTTTTGCCAAATCTGCAGCTCCTAAACGTACATAACACTCTGCCTGCATCATTAAAATTTCGGCATAACGAATTAAAACTAAATCATGATCGCGTTCCCATTGTTCACCGGCTTTCATTTCGTATTTTCCTAAGCGAACTCCCTGGTTTTCTTTGGCATCAGCCACACTTGTAACTTCTTCTGTATAGGTTAAAGGCTCTCCGTTATCCATAATAATTACAGAACCTGTAGCTAGGCTAATCTGGTCACCTGCCACCATACATTTTCTTCTTTTATCTGTAGCAGCAAAGGCTGAATAAACACCCGGTTGCGCGCACATTCCGTTGGCACTCCAAGGATAATCAGTTCCTGAAGCAGAAATGGTTAGTTTATGTAAATAATGAAGCGACATTGAGTTCATATAATTTCCTACTGTTCCTGCTTTTTGATCGTAAGGAATAGAGAAAATAATCTCTGGGGATTTTTCGTTTTCTGTAGCAAAATTGGCAAAGAAATCAGGCGCCAATGTATATCCTGTTACTTTTTGACACATATCGATACAATCCTGCCAGCGCGGCGTACCAATAAAAGCTTCTGAATTTAAGTACAGTCTTGCCAATAGCGAATAGGCTACATTTTTTGTAAATTTAGAATACACCACATTTGAAGTTAAATGCGGAATGGCATCGAGCAATTCTTTTTCTACGAAATCATATACTTGTTTTCTGGTAGAATTTGATGGTAAAGAGGTATCTTCAAAATTCACTACGATGGGCACATTTCCGAATAAATCTAAAAGGTTATAGTAATAATACGCTCTTAAGGATTTTAATTCGGCATAAATTGGCGCTTTTGCCCCAGCTGTCAATGATGATTTATCTACCTGATAAATAATCGAATTGATTTTTGCAATTCCGGTGTAATTGTAACGCCATGCCGATAAAATCATACGGTTATCTGCTTTCCAGGTGTGTCTTTGCGCGTCCTGATATTGACCGCCATCGTACCAGTTGGTTCCTCTGGTAGGAATGGTAGCTTCATCTGAAACGGTCTCATTCAAAAAGAATACGTACTCACTGGTTGGGTAATTGGTTGATATACCATCAGAGAAACCTCTTAGGGAAGAATACGCTCCTCCTACTAATGCATCAACTTCTTTTGGAGTTTGTCCAAAATCCCCGTCTTCTACCCTATCATATAAATCTTCATTTAAATCTGTACATGATATCGTAAAAAGCATACTTACTAATAATAATGCTGTTATTTTGACTTTCATTTTTTATATTTTTGAGTTATTCGCTTAATTATTCAGCGTAAAATTTAATCCAACAGAAATCGTAGTTGGCCGAGGATAATTATTAAATCTATCAATTCCGGGAGCCGCCAATCCGGTCAAATCCATTACTCCGGTTTGATTGATACCGTCTTGCGCATTTAATCCAATCTCAGGATCTACACCTTTGTATTTTGTAAATACGGCAAGGTTTTCTCCCATAAGATAAATTCTAAGTTTTGAACTTTTGTATTTTAATGGCAAAGTATATCCTACTGAAACGGTCTGAAGTCTGAAGAAAGAAGCATCTTCGATCCAGTAATCTGAATATTTAGGAGCAGATGTGATACCGGTATTCAGGAAATCATCAGGAACATTAAAAGTAGGCAGTCGGTTAGGATCGTTCAACATCATATTGGTTGCGTTTAATGCTTTTTGACCAAACATTCCGTATCCTGTAACCCCTAAATCAAAATTTCCGTAAGTAAAGTTCATTCCGATACCCATCGTTAAATCAGGCTGAATATTTCCTAAATCTCTTTTATCAGCATCTACAAGAGCACTTTCTGCCACTATACTTCCTGCTGCATTATAGTATTGAATTTTACCATCTGCATCAAGACCCGCATTTTTGAATCCCCAGAAAGTTCCAACAGGATAACCCTCGGCAATAATTTGAGAATATTGTCCTGACATACCCGCTAATCCGTGTAAAGATCCGCTGTAAATAACATCTGTTTTATAAGTAGGATTCGATAACTTTTCGATTTTTTGAACATTGTGTCCTAAAGTCAAATTAGCATTCCACGAAAATTTATCTGCTTTTATAATATCTGCATTCAAAGTAAGTTCCACACCTTTATTAGACATTTCACCAACGTTGGCCAGCATTGTTCCTACTAAATAAGGAGGCTGAGGCACTTCGTAGGTATAAAGCAAATCGTTTGTGTTTTTTGAATAATACTCCAATGAACCTGTAATTCTGTTGAACAAACTAAAATCTACCCCAATGTTTAATTGTTTTGTTGATTCCCATTTTAAGTCAGGATTCGGGTTTTGTTTTGGTGAATAAGCCAAACTCCATCTTCCTGTACTTGGATCGTAGTAACTGTCATTTCCAACTCCTAAAATCGAAAGCGATTTGTACTCTCCAATTCCGTCCTGATTACCGGTAACTCCGTAACCTACTCTAAATTTAAGCGTGTCTAACCATCCTTTTGTTGAACTCATAAACTCTTCGCTTGATAATTTCCAGGCGAGAGATGCAGATGGGAAAGTTCCCCATTTATTGTTTTCACCAAAACGGCTTGAACCATCTCGTCTTACTGTACCGGTTAGCAAATATTTTCCCTCATAAGAATAATTAGCGCGGGCATAAAACGAAACCAGATTTGATTTTCCTTTATAAGAATACACATCGCCCAAACGATAATTGTAACCTGCACCAAGATTGTTATAACTAAAAGCATCTGTAACAAAACCACTACGTTGTGCGCCAAAACCTTCGTAAATATTCTCTAAGTAAGAGTATCCGGCAAGAGCACCAATAGTATGCTTATCGATTACTTTATTATAATTTACATAAAGTTCTCCTTGTGCATTGGCGTATTCAGCATATGTTTTTTGAGCATATCCTTTTTCGTCAATCCCTTCCATAATCGCATAAGTTGGTTTGTATGTACTGCCTTTTACTGCATTATGTTCGTAGGAAATATTGGCTACAGCAAGAAAATCTTTAAGGAACTTAACTTCGGTTTTAAAATAACCTAACAATCTGTGTCTTTCGTTATCAACAGTTCTGTTGGTTAAAATTTCAACCGGATTTTGGTAGATATTTCCACTAACGGCAGAGAAATCTCCATTAGAATCATATACCGGAATGGTTGGATTTAAATTATAAGTACGCTCAAAAATTCTGTAATCCATTGGATGCCATTTATCAACATTAGCAAATAAACCCATGTCGAATTTTACGTCTTTATTATCTCCAAGATATTGGTAAGCGTTAATATTTCCGCTTAATCTTTCAAGGCCTGTCTTTTTGATCACCCCTTCATTGTTTAAGTACGAAAGTGAAGTTCTAAAACCACTCTCAGCCTTACCTGAATTTATGCTCAAAGTATGCGATTGTGAAATAGCCGTCTGCTGGATTGCTTTTTGCCAGTTTGTATTTCCACCATAATCAACAGCATCTTTGTTTCCTGTACTGCGCACATAACCTCTCCATTGATTGGCTGATAAAAGATCTAAGTTATCTGTTACATAACCCACGCTTGATAATCCGCTGTAGGTTACCGAAACTCCTTTTGTACCTGATTTTGTGGTAATGATAATAACTCCATTTGCTCCCCTTGATCCGTAGATGGCTGTCGCCGAGGCATCTTTAAGAACGTCTACCGATTTAATATCTGATGGCTGAACAATATTAATATCAACCCCTGCAATACCATCAACCACAATAAGGGGACTGTTGCTTGCTGTAAGTGAAGTTCCTCCGCGTAAACGGATTGTAGAACCCGCGGCAGGATCTCCAGAAGGACGAATGATATTTAATCCCGCCACTTTTCCTTGTAAAACCTGTTCTGTAGAAGAAATTGTTCCTTTTACCAGATCATCTGCTTTTACACTCGAAATGGCTCCGGTTAAATCTGATTTTTTTTGCGTTCCGTATCCCACAGAAACTACCTGAACTTCTGCAAGCTGATACCCGTCATTTTGCAAACGAACATCTATGTTTGGTTTTGTGGCTGCTGTAATCTGAATCTTTTGGTTGGTAGATCCAATAAAGGAAACTTCGATAGAACTTCCTAGGGCTACAGTCAGGACAAATTTTCCGTCAAAATCTGTAGTGGTCGCATTTCTGGTGCCTACCTCAATTACCGTTGCTCCAGGCAATACATTTCCTGTATTATCATAAACGGTACCTGATACCTGCTTTTTTTCCTGCGCAAAGATTCCTGCCGAAAGAAAAAGCATGAAAATCATGAATACCACATTTTTAGTAGTCCACATTTGATGCAGGACTATTTTTTTATTTTTACTATTCATATGTAGTTATTTATTGTTTTTTATCGGTCATCTGAATTCGCATATCCACTATTAGTTATTATGACCAATTTTGGGTTATGCTCATTTGATTAGAATTGATGATTTAATTTGATAGTGACTTATTTGTCTAAAGTTTTAAGGGGAATGGTAGTATCCGAAATTGTTTTGTCTTTATTGTCTTTTACCACAACATGAATTTCAGTTAAATTTGGAACATCCTTAAGTTCTGAAACCAAATTCACAAATCCTTTTATCTCAGCGGTTCCTCCGGTAAACTCACCAGAAATTATTTTACTTCCCCCTGTAATGGTGTAGATTAATTTGTTTACACCCGATTCGTTATTTTTTCTCGACATTCCAAGAAAATCCTTTTGACTAATTTGTAAAGGGAAAAATCCAAAAACCGGCGCTGGTGGTGGTACAAAAGCTCCGGCGTATAGAACCTGATCCGGAGTTGTTCCTGCCCAATTGTCTTTTACCATCAAAAAAACCAGGTTTTCCATCACGTAACCCTCTGGCGCATTGTAATAATCTTTGGGAACCAAATCCATTTTATAAAAACCGTTTCCTAAATCTTTCAATTTTGTTTTCTCTGCAATCTCCGGTTTCGATGCTTCATACATTTGCTGAATATTCCAGTCGTTTAGTCCGCTGTGCATGTGAACACTTGTAGCACCAGCAAATCCCGGAGCCAGATTGGCATTAAACAAAATACTTACTCCTTTATCAATTGTTGGTTTTGTCGGATAAGCTCTGATCAGCTCATTGGCCGTGTAAAATGATGAAAAATCAGTGTACGGCATATTGGCCACTTCACTTTGTTTGGATCCGTTTTTGTTTTTTATACGAAGCCAGAATCCTGCACTTGCTGCGATTTCAGCAGGGGTTCTGGAAAAATATTCTGTTGGAGTTAAAGTAAAACTCCAGATTTTGTCTTTTACATGGGTTAGTTTGGCAAATTCTGATGAGTTTTCCCAATTTCCTGAATCTGGTTCTGATGGAGACCAAATCCATAAATATAAATTCTCATTCTCAGCAAATGTAGTTCCCGAAAGATCAAAAAACCACGTCACTTTTTCATCATATTTGTATACTACAGGAAATGATGTCATACTCCCTACAGCTCCGGTTGTTTCTTGTGCCTGCACAAAATTAGGAGCGATCAATAGGGCAAGTAAAATTGTATATATAATTTTTTTCATATTACTTTTTAATTAATAGCAGTTAATTTAAACACATAGGAAATAAACACACTTCCCCCGGACCCGCGTGCTAACTGAATTTCCATCTCTGCGTTTTTACCCGGAACCGATGATAATCGAAGTTCATCTGTTTTTTGAGTTTTTTGAGCATCACTATACAAATAAATTTTGACAGGATTACCCGGATTTGTTGGCTGAAAATCTGAGCTCAACTGCCAATATCCTTTTGGGGCAAATAAAGGGGGCACATCTCCTGTAACTTCGTAACTTGTTGGATGGTTCTTTTCATCTACATTAAATTTGATTTTAAAATCTTCGTAGTTGAAATAGGTACTCAAGTTTTCTTCACTTGGCTCGATCTTATTTGCCTTTGCAAATTCATCGACCATTTTCAAATTTGTTAATCCCCAGTTTCCATTTACTTTCTCATAAATGGTAATCGGATCATTGTAGCTTCCGTCTTCTGTGTTATCACAGCCAATGGCAAATAAACACATAAAAACAGCTAACCAGTAAATACTTTTACATCTCATAAATTTTGGTTTTTGTTAGTTTTTTTATCCCTTTAAAAGGACAGTACGAAACTAGATGTTAAATAAATCTAAAAAAAAATATCTGTAAAAAATCAAGATATAATTCAGCAATTTTAAATTATAATTTATTGAAAATCAATAAACTATAACGTTTTCATAAATTAAAAAATCAAGGTTTTGTTGAGATGAAAAATGTAAATAAACTATGGTAAAAATGACAATAACCAAATTAAAACAGATTTTTTTTTCACTATACATATATTTAATTGCTTTTTATTGTATAATTGCAAGTCATTAGATTACTTTTAACATTCTAAACCCGATTTTTCCCTATAATCTTCCTTTCTCCTGTTATATTTTACAAAAGAAGCTACCCATTTTTTAAAAGTTGCTAATCATCAGCTCTTAAACTATTTTTGAATTAAAAAACGAATTAACGCAAGTAAGACTTAAACATTTTTTCCCCTAAACCAAACCAAAAACATGCGAAGAATAGTAATTCTATATTTTTTACTTGCAGGTTTTTCTCTCTCTGCGAAAGAGACAAATCCTGTTCTGGAAGAATTAGATAAAGTGCTCCTTAAAAAGGAAATCTACTTAAACCAGAAGTATCGTAAAATCGAAGCTCTTAAGAAAAACGTTTCTAAGTTTACTTTGAGCCAGAACAACCAGCAGCTTTATAATAATTATATGCTGCTCTTTGAAGAATATAAATCTTTTAAATACGACTCGGCCTATTATTATTTAGAACAGGCCAAGATCAAAGCAATTGTGCTTAAAGAACCTATTTACTTAGCCAAAAGCCGAATTAAAGAAGGTTTTGTATTACTTTCCTCCGGTCTTTTTAAAGAAGCTATTGATACCCTGAATGTGATTGACGATGAAAAACTCGACCAAAGAAACAAGTTCGAATTTTATTCGATAAAAGCCCGCGCCTATTATGATCTTGCCGATTATAATAAAGACCAGCGCTTTAATATTCATTATATACAACAAGGCAATCATTTCCTAAAAAAAGCACTGGAATTAATAGGAACCAATACCAACGAATATTGGGCAGCAGAGAGCTTAAAACGATTGAAACAGCAAGACTGGCGTGGCGCCGAATTTGCCTTTAGCTACTGGATCAACAACTACAAATTACCGCCTGACTATTATGGCATTGCAACCTCGAGTCTGGGATATATTTATTCTGAAAGAGGATATACTAAAAAGGCGATTTATTACCTGGCCCTGGCCGCAATTGCCGATGTTAAAAATGCTACAAAAGAAACTGTTGCGCTTAGAAATCTGGCCAACGAGCTTTTTAAAATGGGTTATCTGGACAAAGCCAATGAGTACATTAACATTGCCATGGATGATGCTACTTTTTATAATGCCAGACATCGTAAAATCGAAATTTCGTCGATATTGCCTATTATCGAAAAAGCACAATTGAACAATGTAAAAGAGAAAAATGATAAACTCGAAAGGATCATTATTCTGCTGACAATCCTTACGGTAATTATTATTTTATTCTCGATTATCATTTTCAAACAATTAAAAGAGAGAAATAAAGCCAGAAAAATAATGGCTTCCTCCTATGCACAACTTCAGGAAATGAATATTAGTCTGAGTGAAGCCAATGCCATTAAAGAGGAATATATTACTTATTTTATTAAAGCAACTTCGGCTTTCATCAATAAAATAGATCATATTCAGAAAAGCACGCTTCATAAAATTATTACCAAGAAAACAGACGAAGTTATTGCGAGTTTAAAACGTTATAATGTAAAGGAAGAACGCGAGAATCTTTTTCATCAGTTTGATGAAATCTTCCTGAAGTTATTCCCCACTTTTGTGACCGATTTTAATCATTTATTCCCCAATGATCATAAATGTGTCGTTAAAAAAGGAGAACTTTTAAACACCGAATTACGCATTTTTGCCTTGTACCGGTTAGGAATTCAGGACAGCAACCAAATGGCGGAATTTTTGGAACTTTCTGTAGCTACAATCTATACCTACAAAACCAGAATCAAAAGCAAATCAGACTTTAAGGATACTTTTGAAGAGAAGATTATGGCGATTAAAACGATATAATTTTTTTGCCCGCGGGTTGAACGGGTTAAAACGGATTTACACAGATTCTCTTTTTTTTCAACCTTTGAGAAAAAACAGCCACAAGTTCACGAATTTTTCACATAAAGAATATGTATAATAATTCGTGAACTTGTGGCTAACTTTTTAGACCGCTACTCTGTTTTCCAGATCAACAATAAAAAATCTGCGAAAATCTGTTTTAATCCGCATAATCAGTGGCCTATTTTTACTCTGATGCCTCCAACTGAAGAATCACATTTTGATATCTGGTACTTAACGAAAATAACTGCTCGGCAAAAATCATGATTGCAAGTGGAATAAAGAAAAACGAAATTAGATTTTCTATGTATAAAAAGTACGTCGTAAAGATAAAAATACGAGCATATTCAAGATAATACATCCATTTTCGCTGTTCTAATAAAGCCCCACAATTCACTAAAGTAATGAGAATAATCAAAAGCACAAAAACCTTATCAACGAGATTCAGATATTCAAAATAATATGTGAAAACCGTCAAGAACAAAGTGCAAACTCCCAATTGAATATAAAGGTAATTCTTAAATCGAAGCCTTTGATGCGGATTGGCTTTATCCTGCAGAAATCGCTTTTCTAATATAGGACGAATATCCTGATCCATGTGGGCTGGGCTTCCAAAAACAGCTTTCCATTTGGCTTTGAAACCTACAGAGCGCTTCCATAATTCGTAGATTTCAAAATAGTAGTGAAAGTGCTGCCAGAGGAAACTATAACTTTTTAGCGGATGCGTTAAACCGTATTTTGGTTTTTCTTCCTCTTGCTGAAAAGTGCCAAAAAGACGGTCCCAAAAGGTAAACATATCGCCATAGTTTTTATCTAAATATTTCTGGTCAGAAGCATGGTGAACCCCATGAACAGATGGTGTTACAAAAACATATTCCAGCCATTTTATGCGTGCGATAAGTTGTGTGTGGGTAAAAAAAGAATACGCTCCGTGAACAATGAGCATTGTAATTACCATCGATGGATGAAAACCAACCAAGGGAAGTATACACCAAAAACCGGTTCTTACTATGGCCTGAAAAGTAGTAATTCTGGCCGCAGCCGTAAAATTAAATTCTTCGCTGTGGTGATGCACAATATGTGCTGCCCAGAAAAAATTGACTTCATGACCTAATCTGTGGTACCAATACCAAACAAAATCGGTCGCGAGAATCAAGGCAAACCAAACAAAAACATTGCTTGGGATATCAAAAATTCTATAATTGTCATATATCAAATAATACAATTGATAAAAACTTGCCGCTATAAATAAATTGATCAGTCGCTCTGCAATACCAATGCTAATATTAGACACTGAACTTTCGTAGTTAAAAATTTCCGGTCTCTTTTTGCGCTGCGCTAATTTATATTCTAAAAACAAGAACAGAAAAAAAGCGGGCATTGCAAAAGCTAGAAAATTAATATGTTTCATTTTAAAAATTCCTTTTTTGATTTATAAAAAACTCAAAATACATTTACTATAAACTTAAAACAAAGATATTTTCACCGATTAATACCTTCTCTTTTGAAAATAATATTAATCAATGAAAACAGTCTTTATATTCTAAAACCTAATTTTTAATTCTGCTTAAACTTTGGCTCAGCCAACGCAACTTCTTTTACAGATTGTGTATCGGCTACTTTTTGCAAAGCAATAACATAGGCAGCAATACGTGGCGTTACGTTATGTTTGGCTGCGATTCTAAAAACGGTTTCGAAACCTTTTTCTAAAATATCTTCTAAACGTGTATTGATCTGGTGAATTCTCCAGGATTCTAAAAGCGAATTCTGAAGCCATTCGAAATAAGAAACGGTTACTCCTCCAGCATTGGCTAAAATATCAGGAACAACTAATACATTATTATTGTGCAATATTGCATCCGCATCAGACGAAACTGGTCCGTTTGCACCTTCTACGATAATTTTAGCGCGGATATCATTGGCATTTTTTTGCGTGATAACATCTTCTTTGGCAGCAGGAATCAACACATCTACATCCAGCAATAAAAGCTCTTCATGTTTGATGGAAACTGAATTTGGATATCCTTTAATGCTTTTATTATTCAGGTTATAATACAGGATTAACTCGGGAATATTCAATCCTTCAGGATTATAAAAAGCTTCAGAAACATCACTAACAGCCACTACTTTTAGTCCTTTTTCAAACAAAAATAAAGCCGAATGCAATCCTACATTACCAAATCCCTGAATGGCAACAGTAGATCTTGCAGGTCTTAGTTTTAATTTTTGCAGGGCTAATAATGTAATAATACTTACGCCTCTTCCGGTTGCTTCTACCCTGCCTAAAGATCCTCCTGAATGCAAATGTTTTCCCGTTACAACGGCGTGAATTGTTTTGCCGTGAACTAATGAAAACTCATCCATCAACCAGCCCATCTCGTCAGGACCTGTTCCCATGTCCGGAGCAGGAACATCTTTTTCAGGTCCAAAAATATCTGATAAAGCTTTGGTATACGCTCTTGTAATTTTTTCTAATTCTGTTTTAGAAAGCGTTCTTGGATCACAAATGATTCCACCTTTTGCTCCTCCAAAGGGAATTCCTGTTACAGCAGATTTCCAAGTCATCCAGGCCGCAAGTGCTTTTACTTCATCAAGGTTTACGGCATTATCATATCGAATTCCACCTTTTGATGGCCCTAAAGCCGTATTGTGAATCACGCGATATCCTTCAAAATTTTGTTCATTTCCATTATCTAATGTGATAGAAAAATTAACTACAATTTGTTTTTCAGGTCGTTGCAGTTTCTGCCTGATCGATTCGTCTAAATTTAGAATATCGGCAGCGATATTAAAGCGATCAATCATAGATTGAAAGGGATTCTGTTTTATTAATTCTGTACTCATGATATATATTTTTTTTAATTTGGGTTTATTGTGTTTAGAAACTGATCCATTAAAAAGACTTCTGATGGCTACAAAAGAGCTTTTATTATTTTTGATAATTGCTACAGCTCCAACATGGAATTTTCATCAGACAGCACTCCATCATACTACTTGTATTTCTATTTGATCTCATTTTATTCATTTTTTAATAGTTCTAAAAAAAGCCTTTCATGGTGCATGAAAGGCTAAAAAAAAAATAACTAACAAGTTTTTCTCTATTAACGCCATTTCATCGCATCGCTGGACATGCAGCACATCGTCAAGCTGCACATAAGCGGGATGATATATAGACTAAAGTTTTTCATTGTTACTGCAAATCTATAAAATATATTTACAAATTCTATAGAATTAGTAGAGTTTATTTTAATAATTATTAAAATCAGCCTAAAAGAAGCTGTAAACTAACAAATTAAGAATTGAAAATAAATTATTTAAATTGCGAAATAACGATAAAAACAATCGAAATCAAGGCCAAAAAGATGCCTATAAAATTAATTTTAGATAATTTTTCCTTGAAAAAAAGCAGACCAACAAGACTTCCTAAAACAATAACTCCCATGTTCATTCCGGCAAAAACTGTCGAAGGATTTTCGGCGAAAGCCTTATGAGCTTTTAAATAAAATAAAATATTTCCGAAATTAAAGATTCCTACCAAAGCGCCAAAAAGAATATTTTTAGGTTCTAATTTTACCTTTTTAATCCCTATTTCATAAATAGAAATTAATACGGCTACTGATAAAGCAATGCAAAAAACAACAAATAAAGAGGTTGGATAAGGCAAAGTGGTATAAAGCGCTACTTGTTTGAAAAGAATATCTATTACTCCAAATCCCAGTAAAACTGCAGCCGGGAAAAACCATTTATTTTCTGTGTTTACAGATTGTTTCCTTAGAATAAACAAAAGAGCCATAAAACCTATAATGATTCCAATGACTTTATAAGAATTAAATTCTTCCTTAAAAATAAGCCAGGCTGCCAATATGGGTATAAATAGAGACAAACGTTGCGCGGCATCCGTTTTTACAATCCCCATATGTTTTATAGAAGCCACCAGAGAAAGAAGCACAAAAGGCAATAAAACCCCAATAGCAATGTAAATATTCCAGGGCGCGCTGGTATCGACTTGGGCCAAATTTGGACTAAAAGTAAAGTAACACAGCGCTAAAGCAGTCGCATAATTGAAAGTCACAATTTGAGTTGGATTGCCCTTGTATTTTCGGGTTATTTTGAAAATTACGCCCACAATAACGCTACACAGAATACTTAAAACAAGAAATAACATAGAATTATATTTTGAGCACAAAAATAGTACTTATACTCCTTTGGTTTTATTTTTTATTTCTTTTATTCCAGCCTTTTTTATTTCTAACTGCGTAATTTTTCTTTTTTTATTTGTAATAAATTCAACTGTGGTATTGTTATTATCTGAGCGGAAAAATTTGTTTGCAGATTCCGGCAGCAATTCGATATTATAATCATTGTAATACAACTTATTATCTTTCTTTAGAATCTTAATATCTCCATAATCACCAATGTACTGATCGTAAAGGTTAGGATCTATTACAGTTTGGATATGTTTGTACGGATTTTCTACTTCTTTGCCAAAACATATTCCGGCAAGGCCATAAGCAATGTAATATGACTTTGATTGGTTGTTAGACAAAACAGTAATAAAAACTTTATCTTCTGTATATTTATTAAACGAAGTCATGGCTCCAAAAAAACCTCCATCATGCGCAATTAACTGGTGATTTTGATTGTAAAAAGGATTAATCACAACTCCAAAACCAAAATTCTGTTCATTATACGATGTGAACATTTTCTTTTTTGATTCTTCAGATAATAACGTTTGGCTATCAAAAAGTGCTTTATTCCATAAATATAAATCTTCAACAGTCGAATAAACACCATCATGCCCCAAGTTAAAATTCCAGTTGATGTACGGATTTTTTACTAATTTATTATCTTTAAAATAATATCTCTGTGTCATTTTATCGACTATTTCATCACTAGTCGAAACTCCTGAATTGTACATTTTTGCCTTATCCAATACATTTTGCTTTAAATATGCTGCATAAGACTGACCGGATACTTTCTCTACAATTTGCGCCAATAAATAATAACCAATATTACTGTAAGCTGTACTCGTTCCCGGTTCAAACAACAAAGGCTTTTTTGCCAGATACGTGTAGACCGAATCTTTATTAAGGTCTGTTTTAGACAAATACAACTCGTCATAATCCATATCCAGACCTGAATTGTGGCTTAACATCATTTTCAAAGTTATTTTATCTCCCTGAGGAAAACCAACAAAATATTTATTTAAAGGATCCTCTAACGAAAGTTTTTTGTACTCTGCTAATTGTAAAATAGCAACGGCGGTAAATTGCTTCGAAACCGAAGCTAAACTAAATTTTGAATCTATCGTATTTTTCACTTTCCATTCGTAATTGGCAAAACCATAGGCCTTTTTTAATAAAACCGAATCGTTTTTAGAAACCAGAACTGTACCGCTAAAATCATTAACAGCAAATTGTGCGTCCATGTATTGTTCTAGCTTACTACTAATTTCTTTTTGTGAATATCCACAAGTAAATACCAACAATACCATTAGAGTTAATCTTGATTTCATGCTATTTATTTTTACAATTAATGATTATTTTATTAAGTGTTTTATCTAGTAATGCTATCTCTTCCAGTGATAAACCATCAAGTGCTGTTTGCCTGTTTGACTTAATAACAGGTTGTATTAACTCCAGCGTTTTTAGTCCTTTATTGGTGATTTCGAGATTAAATTTTCTTCGATCTTCCGGATGAATCGTTCGGTTTAAATATTCATTTTTAACCATCAGTTCGATCATTCTAGTTATTGATGCGTTATCCTTAAAAACAAGATTGGCCAATTCGTTCTGAGAAATATTCTGATTTTCATTTAATATAATCAATACTAAACATTGATCTACTGTAATGTCTTTTACAACTTTGCTGATATTTTTCTGGGCCAGCTTTCGATATTCCTTTATTGCTTTTTCTATTGAATACAAAGCAGTTCCGGTTGGGTTTTCAAGTTTCATATCTTTTTTATTTGACGCGAATATAATTGATATATCAACATAAATCATATAATTGATATATTTTTTTAATCTCAAAGAATCAGAGCCGCATTTTTTTTTAAGTTTTATGCTCTTATTTTGGGATTAATTTAAGATACCCAAGTCATCAATAATATAAATTTTGCGTCCTTGCACCTTTGCCGAGATTATTTCATCCCCGTAAAAAAAACTTTGTGCTCTCTTGCGGTTAAACTCTCATTTTTCTATTTTCTATTTTCTAAAAAACTAATCACCTTTAAGCCAGCCAGTAATACTCATTCTGGTATTTTGAGTAACCAAAACTTCATGAACCAATTCATTACTTTTAAAAAAAACGGTTTTGCCCTGAGTAGGTGATATTTTTTGATTGCTATTTTCCTGATGAATCATCAGTTCTCCCCCATCGCTTTCCTGCCAATTGCTGTTAAGATAGCTAATCATCGAATATTTACGGCTTGGATTATTCTTAAACTGATCCAAATGTTTCAGGTAAAAATCTCCGGTTTCGTATAAAGAATAATGAAATTCATAACCGGTAATTCCGGCATAACAACTTTCGTTTAAGTAAATAATAAAAGCATCGATGCGAGCAAAGAATTCATTTTCGAAAACATTATTGTGCTTTTTATCCAGCCAATAAATAGAATCGCTACGAATAGCCCCGTCGTAAGACACTTTCTCTGAATTGCCAATTCCTGCGGCCAGCAATAAACTTTTCTGGTTTAAATCAAGTAAGTTTTGTTTTAAGTGATTGGCCAGCTCAGGACTTAAAAAATGTTCTGATATCCCTACTTTGTTTTCAATATAACTCGCAATCAGATCCTCGAAACCATTTTCCATTTTTGTTTTGGGAAAACTGCAAATACAGCTAACGCAGCAAGGTAGAATAATTAAAAATGGCAACGGGTTTATTTTCAATAAATAAAAGAAGAGAAATACTTTGGGCAAGCCAAAAAACACATGCACTAATCAGTCTGAGTTTTTAGTCAATCTTGTTATCTGAAACAAGACTCTAGCAATAGTGAACAGACGAAGTTGAAGGCACTAGAAACTCCGAAATAAAATTGCCAATCTTTATTGACTTACGTGTGATCTCTTCTGCATCAAGATGACAAACTGTACGAAAACTAAAACACAAAACCCGACAGATTTTAAAAACTGTCGGGTTTGATTTGTAATACGCAATTTTAAATTTACAACTTACTAATATAACTTCCGTACATATCTTTAAACTGATGCCCTTGTGCAAAGCGATCTTTGCTTAATTTTTTATATTCCACCAATCCCCATAAAATAAATTCTTTGAAAAAATATTGGTCTTTTTTATCTAATTGTGGCTGATATTTTTTCAATAAAGTTTCTAATGGAGTTACTTCATCCAAAATCGCCTGATATTCCTTATCTGAAGCATCGTCTAATAATTCGAAACCACTTTCAGCAAAAAACCATTCGATTAAATCAGAATACGGTGTTTTCTCTCCAGATTTTTCCAACTTCTCAATCTTAGGCAAAAGTGTCGGGAATAAAGTTCGAATAGCAGATCCAATTAAATTCTGTGCCACTGCGGCAGCTCCCTCCTGCTCTCCTTCATAAACCAATTCCACTTTTCCAGTAATAGCAGGAATAATCCCTATGAAATCAGACAAACGTAAAGTTGTTTTATCAACTCCGGCTTTTAAAGCACGGCGCTCAGCTGTACTCATTAAATTCTCAAAAGCAGTAATGCTCATTCTGGCACTTACACCACTTTTATTATCAATGTATTCGCTATCGCGCGCTTCAAAACTTATTTGCTCTAAGATATCTTTAGCCAGACTTGGCACATAAACCAATTTGTGTTGTGTTTCGTCCAGTTTTGCTTCTTGTTCTGTAATGGTTCTGGCAATAGCAACGCTTTCAGGATAATGCGTCAGGATTTGAGAACCAATTCTGTCTTTTAATGGTGTTACAATACTTCCGCGATTGGTATAATCTTCCGGATTTGCGGTAAAGATAAATTGCATATCCAGTGGCATTCTGAGTTTAAATCCTCTAATTTGGATATCGCCTTCCTGCAAAATATTAAATAATGCTACCTGAATTCTGGCTTGCAAATCGGGTAATTCGTTGATTACAAAAATACAACGATTCGCTCTTGGAATCATCCCAAAGTGAATTACACGATCATCTGCATAGGATAATTTAAGATTAGCTGCTTTTATAGGGTCAACATCTCCAATTAAATCAGCTACGGTAACATCAGGAGTTGCTAATTTTTCAAAGAAACGTTCGTTTCTGTGCAACCACAAAATTGGAGTTTCATCGCCTTTTTCATCGATTAAATCTTTTGCAAAACGAGAGATTGGATTAAGCGGATCGTCATTGATTTCTGAACCTTCTACAAAGGGAATGTATTGGTCTAATAATTCGACCATTTTACGCGCCAAACGCGTTTTTGCCTGACCACGAAGTCCTAACAAATTGATATTATGACGAGATAAAATCGCGCGCTCTAATTCTGGAATAACCGTATTTTCAAAACCATGAACGCCTTCGAAAACAGGTTTCCCCGATTTTATTTTCTCACGAAGATTATTTCGCAATTCGTCTTTGATACTTATACTTTTATATCCTGAGGCTTTTAATTGTCCGAGTGTGTTTATATTTTTTATTTCCATTTTTATTGAAATATATGTTTTTGTTGTTATTTTTTTTTAATGACAAATATTGTGTCATTACTTTGCAAAGACGCAGAGCTATTGGTCTCTACAGTATGCGTTGCATAAAAAATCCGCTTTGATGCCACTCACGAAGAAACCTACAAACCCAGACTAAGACCGAAAACTATCTAACTCTCTTCTTCCTATTGGTCTCATAATCTTCAAAAATCATTTCGCCCAAACCTTTAAGTCCGGTATAAAATGCTTTTCCCTGATTGGCTTCGGTAAAATGATTGACAAAACGCTGTAAATACGGATCGTTTGCAATCATAAATGTTGTAATGGGAATATGTAATTTTCTAGCTTGCTGCGCCTGGGTGTAACATTTCTCTACAATATATTCGTCGAGTCCGTTACTGTTCATATAATATGAACCGTCACGCTCGCGCACGCAGCTTGGTTTCCCGTCGGTAATCATGAAAATTTGCTTGTTGGTATTTCGTTTTCTGCGCAAAATATCCATTGCCAATTGCAAACCTGCAACTGTGTTTGTATGATATGGCCCCACTTGTAAATACGGTAAATCCTTGATTGGAATTACCCAGGCATCGTTTCCAAAAACCAAAATATCCAGCGTATCTTTTGGATAACGAGTTGTGATTAGCTCAGCCAGAGCCATCGCAACTTTTTTGGCCGGCGTAATTCTGTCTTCGCCATACAAAATCATACTGTGGCTGATGTCAATCATTAACACCGTACTCATTTGGGCTTTATATTGGGTTTCTTCGACCACCAGATCATTTTCGGTCAGCATGAAACTCTCTACGCCATTGTTGATTTGAGCATTTCGCAAACTTTCGGTCAGTGAAATACGTTCTAAACCATCTCCAAAATTAAATTCGCGGAATTCTCCGGTATGTTCATCGCCATTTCCGGCATGTTTGGTTTTGTGATTTCCTGCTCCGGAACGTTTTAAATTTCCGAAAATTTGATCTAAAGCTTGTTGACGAATGGCACGTTCTGTTTTAGCAGTGATTGCAAAACCTCCTGTTCCGTCTTCTTTAACCTCGTCTTTTATGTAACCTTTCTTTTTTAAATCTTCGATAAAATCATCGATTGTGTAGTTTTCGTCGGTCAGTTTATATTCTTTGTCCAACTCCCGAAGCCAGTCTATAGCTTCATCAAAATCGCCCGAAGTATGGGTGATTAGCTCTTTGAAAATGCCAAAAAGTTTTTCAAACGGAGACTGAAATGGGGCTTCGTACGTCTTAAAATAAAAACCTTTTTTAAATTCGTTTTTCATAATTCTAAAATTAAGCTATTTTAGAATTATGAAAAAAGAAACGTTTATTAATTTTTAGTTAAAGTATTTCAATAAAATTAGCCGAAATTGGCAAGAAGTCTACTAATTATTCAAACTTTCCATCAAGGTAATACCATGCATTATTTTCGAATCTGAAGGTCGAAAACTCATAATGAACCTGCGGCTCATTGTTTGAATCGAGAAAATTGGCTTTAAATTCTACTGTGTTTTCAGTAAAACTTAAAATCTCCAGTTTTTGCCATTTATTGCTTGTTGCCCAATTTAGAATTTCTGATTTTGAATAATATTTTCGTTCAGAAATATAGGTAGTCTGTAAAAGATAATCGGCGTTATGAGTGGCATACGCCGAAAATCTTGATCGCATCAAAGCCAAAGCCGTTGGCGCTTTTTGATTGTCTTCAAGATACAATCCGCAGCAATCTTTAAACAATAAACCGGTATCGCAATAACATTTTTTATTCTCCATCAACTTGCTCTTCGCCGTTAATCTTAACGTGTAATTGATTCAATAAAACCTGATATCTGCTTATTTCTCTTAAATCTTCGTCTTCTTCGGCATGATCCAGCATTTCGTCTAAAGTTTCGTTTACTTCAAGCAATTTGTTATTGGCTTCTCTGTTATTTTTTGCCGCAATTAAATCTATAATTTCCTGTACGTTTACTTTTAAATCTTCAAATTTACTCATATATAATGTTTTGTTATTTTTACTTTCAGATTTCAAGTTTCAGGTCACCTTAAGCAAAAGTTCAACCTGAAACTTGAAATCTGAAACTTTTTTATTCTTGTTTTTTATCTTCGTTGAACTTCTTAATAATTTCTTTTAATTTTTCTTTACGTGCAATTTCAGCCTGTTTTACTTTGTTTTGGGCTTTGTGCAATTTGTCGTTATGCTTTTTGATATTCCTTTCGTTGTTGCGTCCCATTATATTTCTCTTTTAATTTCTTCTAAAGTTTTATCGGTGTAAATCAGTTCGTTGATGATTTGCTTTCTTAGATCATCGATATCATCATAATCAAAATGTTTCGCCCATGATGTTAGTTGCTGCAAATTCCGGATTTGTTTGATTCGTTTAGTGGTCTCAAAACTGGTTCTTAAAACTGGTTTGCCATCATATTTGGGATTCTTCTTGTGCTGATAGGTTACGGTATTTTTATCAAAATCGGCCTCGATATAATACAGCTTCTCTTGGGCATTATCAGAATAAAACTCCTTCCAATTGGCAAAACCTATTTTTGTTTTCGATTCGGTTTCCGGTTCACGTGCCACCAAACGCCATTTACTGTTGGCTAATCTTCCCCAATGATTCGAAACTCGATACATTCCCTTTTCGGTGTAATAATAGGCACTTCCGGCTTTGCTTTCAAACTGTTTCTTTAAACCTTCAATTTCATTTAAAAGTACTTCATGAAAAACACAAAATGTATTTTTGAACGAATTAGGATGTGGCTTGAAGTTTTTTTGCATGTGCAAATATACTCAGATTGTAAAGAACTCCCTAAAACAAACATAAATTGATTAACTTTGTACCTTTAATTTTAAAATAAAAAAAGTCATGTCTAAAGATTCACAAGAAAAAATGTTGCAAAAAGGAGTTTATACAGGCATCATGGAGAAAGATGAAAACAACAATTATTTTTGTGGTGAATATCTTTTAGATTATAAAATCGCTCATGCTAATCATACTTTAGGGGAATTGATTACTATAAAATCTGTTATCGAAAATCCAAGCGACATTAGTTATGATAAATACCCAAAGAAATCTAAAAACTTTCATAAGGCAAATCAGAAACCTGATGATAAGTAAAAATTTGTTTCAGCAAGTTTTGAAATGAGAATTTCACCGCAGAGAACACAAAGATTTCAATTATTATTACCCTAAGAAAGCACAAAGTTCACAAAGTTGGTTAAATACAACGCTTTGTGAACTTTGTATTTTTTTTATAAAATTCCTAAAAAAAAACTGTGCGTTTTCTGTGCTAAAAATAAACCTCTTTCAAATTTTTGAAGACCAAATATCTCACAAAAACTATTGAGCCCCAAATAGAAGTAGAAAACCTTGTGTACTGGGAGGGCATAACAAAAGGCTAGGTCACTTTACTTTTATTTTAATTGGAGTTCAGTGAACTTCTTTTAGAACGCATAGGGGGAAATAATTCTTTATTATTTTTATACAAACAAAAAACCTTCATCCAGCTATTCACAATCAATCTTTTAGATATTTTTCGAATATTTTTTCCTTGAAAACTAAAAAGTTAAAAAAAAGTGTACCTTTGCAAAAAATTTGTCTTTTTGAACAATTAATTTCAATTTCAAACTAATAGACAAGTAGTTACCTTATTTATGAAAAAAATAGTTGAATACCGCAAGTTACTAAACGTAGACAAAACTGCAGAGTTAAAAGATTTAAAAACAATCTATCGTAATGCGATGAAAGAAGCTCATCCTGATAAATTTCAAGGTGATGAAGCAGGTTTGAAAGAAGCAGAAGAAAAAAGTAAGGCTATCATTGAGGCTTATCACTTTTTGGTGAGTATTAATCCTGAGACGATTAAAGCAAATTTACCGGAATACACAGAGACTATCGCAACTTCATCAATTACTGATTATAAATTTGTTGATGGTCGTTTAATCATCGATTTTTCTAACGGAAGTGTTTACGAATACATTAGTGTTCCTAAAGCAACTTATGTAAAAATGGTAAATGCTGATTCTCCTGGAAGATTCGCAAAAAGACACATTCTGAACTCTTTTACCTGGAGAAAGAAAACAAATCAAGAATAGATTTATACTTAAATATTTACAAAAGCACTCCCTTATCAGAGTGCTTTTTTTATGCTTAAAAATTAAAAAATTATCTATTTAGATTCATAATAATAATATAATTAAGAGTTTTGAGTCAAATCAGACCAACAAACACGCTGATTATATGAGAATTACGCTAAAAAAAACTATAACAAAATTTTAGGTTACAAAATTCTTTAAGTTTTATATTTTTAGATACTTTTGTTGCACAAATCAATTAACTAATTAATTTTTTATAATGAAAAAAATACTTTTTTTACTAACCGCTTCTGTAGCTATTATTTCATGCAGTAAAGTTAAAGACGGAGAATACCTAATTACAGGAACTGCAACAGGTATTGAAAACGGAAAAACAATCATTCTTCAAGGTCAGGACCCAACTACTAAAATGGCAGTGGCTCTTGATACAGTAAAAGTTGAAAACGGAAAATTCGAAATAAAAGGAAAAGTAACTGAACCAGCTTTTCATACTTTAATTCTTCAAGGTGCTAATGGGCCAATCCCTTTTATATTAGAAACAGGAGAAATTACTATTGCAATTGATAAAGATAGTATTCATAAATCTAAAATTTCTGGAACTTATAACAATGACGAGTACGTGAAATTTAATGAGGATTTAACTAAAACTCAAAAAAGTTTAATTGATTTTCAGAAAAAGAATACTCAAAAAATGCAACAAGCTCAACAAGCTCAGGATACAGCAACTATCAACGGTTTGATGAAACAATACATGACTTTACAAACTGAAGTTCAGGCTAACTCTAAAAAGAAATATTTAGCTTACGCTGAAAGCCACCCTAAAGCTTACATCTCTGCTTTGATTATTCAAAGTATGGTGTCTGACCCAAGTGCTGATATTAAAAAGACAGAAAGCTTATTTAATGCTTTGGATGAGTCTTTGAAAAACAGTACTACTGGAAAAGAAATTAAAACAAAACTAGGTCAAGCGCAATTACCTGCAGTTGGTGCATCAGCAGCTCCTGTTGGTAGCCCTAACTGAAGAGCAGATTTTTCAGCTCCTAATCCGGAAGGAAAAGTTGTTTCGCTTAAAGAAAGTTTAGGCAAAGTAACAATTGTAGATTTCTGGGCTTCGTGGTGTGGACCATGTAGAAAAGAAAACCCTAATGTTGTAGCGATTTATAAAGAGCTACACTCAAAAGGATTAAATATTATTGGTGTATCATTAGATAAGGAAAAAAGCAAGTGGACAGAAGCTATCGCAAAAGATGGTTTAACCTGGACTCATGTTTCTAACCTTAAGTTTTGGGAAGAGCCAATTGCTAAACAATACGGAGTAGAATCTATTCCTGCAACTTTTATTCTTGATGCATCAGGAAAAGTAGTTGCTCAAGACTTAAGAGGTCCTGAATTGAGAGCAAAAATATTAGAGCTTTTAGCTAAATAATACCGATTTCAGAATAAAACAAAAAATCTCCTAAAAAACTTAGGAGATTTTTTTTTGTTTTGATCTATCCCAAAATTGAAAATAACCCAGAATTAAATGTAACTCTAGTTTTGCAGACAAAAATACGTTATGCTCAAAACTAAAGAATACTGACTATAAAAATTTGGTATTATTTAAAAAATCTGTTAGCGGGCTTAAAAAGCCTTATCAAGAGCTGCTGATATTTAAAGTTGCTACGTTATTTTCTGAAAAAGCAATTGTGAGCCAGAGTAAAGAAAATATGTTCTTTAATTTTTATTCTTGATTTATCAGGAAAATTAGCTGTTCAAGACATAAGTCTCCCAGAATTAAAAGTAAAAACACACAATTACAACTTAAGAATAATCTTATATTCAAGAATAAGTTAAAAAAAAATGCTAATTAGATATTTTTTATTTTATTCAATTCCAACGAATTAAAAAATAACTTTAAAATAACTTAAAATTAAGTTCATTTTTTGTTTGTAAACATGAAAAACGTTCCTATATTTGCAACCGCTTAGAACAACAAAGCGCACTAACGCTGAGATCGGGGAGATACTCAAGCGGCCAACGAGGGCAGACTGTAAATCTGCTGTGAAAACTTCGCAGGTTCGAATCCTGCTCTCCCCACTAAAAGTCCTAATGAAAATTAGGACTTTTTTTATGCTCAAATTTCAAGCTTGAAATGGATCAAAGGGGGATCAACACGAAAACCTGAGGAGCAGTAAAAATTACGCATAAATATTAGTTAGCCTAAAAAGGAAGTATTCTATATTTCTAACACCTCTGAATTTGGTTCTGTCGCATCTATCAAAATCAAATATAAGAATTTAGGTGATTTAAAAGGATCAACACGAATTCTCTGTCTTTTTCTAGTCAAAAGAAAGTCCCGTATTACCTAATTTATCCACTGCCCTGTATAAATAACACCAAATACCTTTTACTTTTATATAAGTTTCATCCAATCTCCAGCTTGCCCCCACTTTGACCTTTCTCTTCTTCATCTCTGATTCAATGAAAGGCGTAAATTTATAAACCCAACGTTGGATCGTGGCATGATCCACAAGCACTCCTCTAATTTTCATTATTTCCTCAACGTCACGATAGCTAAGGGTAAATCTTAATTTAAAATACACTGCCTGCAGGATTACATATTTTGGATAACAATGACCTTTAGCATTCATTTTTTATGAGTTTTGAAAAACCAAAGATAAAACTTAGTCATAGATGCGACAGAACCGTTAAGATTGCCTATAGAAATGAATCATTATAAATTTTGACATGAAATGGGACTGGAGTTAATACCTTTTTTGCACGTAAAAGCTAAGGCGGTTTTTGTATTCAAGTTTTTTTAACCGAATCTTTTCCTATTTTCAAAATTTTGGTGTAAATTTACACCAAAAATAATTTTTATTATTATGACACGACAAAGTATATCATTAACTGCTCCTAATGAAGAATGGTTAAAAAATCAGGTTAATACAGAAGAGTTTAGCAGTAAAAGCGAAGCCATTAACTTTTTAATAAAAAAAGCACGTTCGCAAGAAGAGTTTTATGACTTTGTAAGAGCTAAATTAGATAAGGGAGAAAAAAGCGGCTTTGTAAAAAAACAAACTAAAGAAGAAATGTTAGCGGAGTTTAAAAAGGATTTGGGAGATGTATAGCTATTATTTAAGTAGCGAAGCCAAAGAAGATTTAAAAAGAATTTATTATTACGGTGTCGGTAAGTTCGGAATGGATCAGGCCGATCACTATTTCAATATGTTTTACGATTGTTTTGACAAAATAGAGCAAAATCCATTTTTATTTCCATCTGCCGACCACATCAAAAAAGGATATCGTTATTGTGTTTGCGGTGTCGATACTATTTACTACCGAATAAATGGAGATGAGCGAATAGAGATTATTACCATTATTGGGAGGCAAGACTTTTAGATCTGGTGTTGTTACCTTTTTACAACAAAAAGCTAAGGAATTTTCAAAATACTTTCCATCTGAGAAGCATCTAAATTTAAATTTATCAATAATAAAAAATATTGATATCTTTAAAATCAAATTATCCAGAATAATATCACTGAATATCAATTAGTTAATTATCAAAAAAAAGCAACAATTAAAGTTCGGGTGCAGAATCGGTGCATTTAGGTTTAAGGCATCATAAAAACGTAGCATAGATGCGGGTTTGAGCGGTAAAGTTCGAATCCTGCTCTCCCCACTAAAAAAGTCCTAATGAAAATTAGGGCTTTTTTTATACTCAAATTTCAAACTTGAAATTTCAGATTCAAAAAACACTATACTCTATTTCATCAAAGATGATTCACGAATAATAAGCTTCGTTTTTAGAATAATTTTTTGCGTTCTCTCTTTTACATCTTTCACATCTTTCTTCTGTAAAAGCGGCAAGAGTAATTCCATTATTTTAGTTCCCATCTCCATTGTGGGTTGGGCAACACAACTAATTGATATGGGGTAAATTTTAAACATATCATTGTCATCGAAGGCCACAATTCCCAGATCATTGAGCAAAGTAGAATTTTGTTCTTTAAAGAACTGTAATCCGCTTTTAGTGAGATAATTTGTAGCAAAAAAAAGAGCATCTAAATCAACATGATTATTCACAAACTCTTTGATGTAATCATTTACTTTGAAAATTTGATTGTAGGGAATTTGCAAAATATTTGATTTCAGACCATGTTCTGAAATTGCTTTCTCATAACCAGACAAACGATCGTTCATTTGTGTTTGGCTAGAAGCTGTAGTAACAAATCCAATATTCTTAAATTTATTATTTATTAAGTGTAATGTCGCATCATAAGAAGCTCTTGCATTGTCCACAACAACACTATTACAATCCAGATCTTCAAAAAACCGATCTAATAAAACAACAGGAATATTATCTTTTACTAAAGAATCAATAGTATCCCTTATTCCAGGTGATGGAACAATAATAAAACCATCAACCTGGCGAAAATTAAACAATTCGATCAATTCTTTTGATTTTTTATCGTCATTTTCATTGCTGCAAAAAATAACTTTGTATCCTTTTTCATAAGCCAGATCCTCAAAAATTCTTGCTACTTTAGAAAAAAAACTATTTGAGATATCCTCAACCATAAAAACCAAAATTTTTGATTTTCCAGTTCTAAGACTTTGTGCAATTTGATTAGGTTTATAATTAATCAATTTTGCATAGTCTAATACCTTTTGCGTTAAGGCTTCCGAGATGTGTTTTTCTTTTGCTTTTCCGTTTAAAACAAAAGAAACTGTTGTCACAGAAATCTTGAGTTGATCTGCAATATTCCGAATAGAAATAGGTTTCTTTTTCATATTAAAATTATTTTTTTATAGCGAAAGTCTAAGAATTTGTTTGAATATTTTATGGCATTTGTATTTGAAAGAATAGCATCTGATTGCTCCTTACAATCATGCCTTTTCGAGAATTCACTATTACTGCTCAATAAAAGACAAGGTTTGCAAATCATTGGCAATTGCCATCAAAGCATTACAAATATACCTGGCAACCAAAGCTCCTCCATCACTATTAATTAAATCAATATCATCTTCTGGCGTATGATATTGCGGATGTCCGCCAGTATGAAATCCTACAGCAGAGATTGAAGCTTTATAAAATGACAGATGATCTGACCCTCCAACATCTCCACTATGAATTACCGGATTCAGTCCGCTGTTTTCTCCCAGTTTTCTCATCAGTTCCACTCCATCTGGAAAAGTACCCGCACCTCCCATATAGATTTGCTTTTCAGAATTTAATCTTCCCACCATATCCATATTCAGCATGACTTTTACAGCTTCTTTATTAACCGGTAAATGATCGACAAAATATTTAGAGCCTAACAATCCTTCTTCTTCACCACTAAAGGAAATAAAAAGGATACTTCTTTTGGGTTTTACAGACAATTTGGATATTTCTTCTGCGATACAAAGCAAGGCCGAAACTCCCGAGGCATTATCATCTGCTCCGTTATGAATGGCAAGGACCTCCTTTTTTTTACTTCCCGATCCTTTTCCTCCCCAACCCCAATGGTCGTAATGAGCCCCAATGACTATAAATTCGTTTTTTAAATTGGGGTCTGACCCCTCGATATATCCTACTACATTTTGGGTCGTAACACTATCTGATGCTATTTTATTGATCCCTTGCTTTACAAAGAGTCTAAAAGGCTGATAGTACTTTTTATTGAATGCTTTCAGAGCGTATTTTTTAAAATACTTTCTAATGTAAGCTGCTGCTGCATTATTTCCTTTTGTACCGGGAAAACGTCCTTGCATTTTATCAGATGAAAGATATTTGTCGTGCTTGTAAAATGTTTTGGTATTAATACCTACTTGAGCTTTAATTGTAGCGGTAAAAATTAGTGAAATAATACAGAATATGACAAGTTTTGAATTTTGAAAAAGTTTCATTTTAATTAACCTATGATTATTTTTTTATTATGTAAGCTCAAAAACTTTATGCATCAGCATCCATTTTTCTCCTGGTTGTGCTCCAGGCAAGGCTTTTTGAAATTTCCACATTAGTGTTTCCCATTGCTGAACTTTTGCATTTAAAGCGTCTGATTTTGACTTTTGTTCAAAAGAAAAATCAGAATTTGCCTCTATGATCATAAAGAGGCGATCTGCGATATTGTAGATTTCCAAAGTTATAATTCCTGAATCTTTAATGCTTTCTTTGATTTCAGGCCAAATATTCTGGTGAAGTTTTATATATTCATTGATTAAATCAGGATCATTTTTCAGATCTAAAGTAAGGCAGTGTCTTTGCATAATTTTCTTTTGTGTCATTGAATTTTCTTATATATTATAAATCATCTCAAACTTAGTTTCTCATTTCAAATGCGACATGTTTAATAAATTTTCTGTTATAAGTATACACCAAATGAATTTTCTGATCTGAGGTTTGAATAATCGCCGGATAACTGAATTCGCCCTCTTTTTGATTTTCCAAATCAAATAACTTTTTCCAGTTTAGACCATCTCTGGAATATTCTACGTCTAAAACATTTCTACCGTTGAACCAGTCTTTTCCCATCTTTAAAGGATTATTAACCAATAAAAATAATTTATTTGATAATCTTACCCCATCAATTCCTGAATTAGAATTAATAACATTGATGCTATGGGTTCTCTGCCAGGTCTTGCCGTTATCTTCTGACCAGGTCGAAATTAACTTATTGTGTTTGCTTCTGGACAATATCTGAATCTCATTAGTAGAATGGATCAAAAAAGTGGGCTGAATAATATCAAATTCTTTTTTATTATCAATTGCTATTTTCTCCCAGGTATTTGTCCCTTCGGTATATTTTTCTATATGCACTCTCCATTTATTATCATCAATACTCTCGGTACTACTTCCACATAAAATAATTCCCGGACTGGTTTCGATTGGTTTGTTTCTAATAGGTCCCAAGATTCCATCGGGAAGATATTTTGGAGTACTCCACGTATTGCCGTTATCTTTTGAGACTATCATAGCACCAAACCATTCTCTTGGATTTTTACCTACTTTATAAAATAAATACAAATTCTGGCTTTTGCTTTTAAACAATACCGGATTCCAACATGGCAATGTATCTTTTTCCCTTATTAAAGGCAGCACAAGATTCTCAGGAACTGACCATTTTTTTTGCTTATAGACCGAAAAATAAATCCCTACATCTCTAGCTCCTTCATGTCTTCCTCCAAACCAAGCTGCCATAAGTTTCCCCGGTTCAAGTTCAACCAGTGTTGCAGCATGACTATTGGCAGTAAGAGGCTGATCTGTAATAAAATTTTGAGTAATGTGAATTGCTTTGGAATTCTGCTTTAGGGAAGCGCAGGAAAAACAGGCAAGCACTAATAAAAGTAATGAATAATTAAATTTTGAATTCATTGTAAATTATAAAAATTAATTTGCTGGTTCTAACGATTTTAAACACATAAAACATAGATCTTTTTTAACTAAAAAAATAGGCATTTCCCTTATTTAAAATACGCATAGAAAACCATACGACAGAAATGTATTTTTTGGCTTCTTTTTTATCTATAATTTTATCTGTATGTGTTTAAAAAAACTTTAATACACCACATTGAACATTAAAAACCAATAAACAGAATCTCAAGATGTTATTCTTTCCTTAAACCTGCCTTATGTCCAATAATGGGAGGCCGAGGCTATCAAAAGCGACTGGGCAGATGTTAGCTCATTTATGGTTTTCATAAAGGGAATCAAAGCTCCGTTGATCCAGGTTACAAATCCAAAGACAAAAAATAGACTCGCTATGATTAAAATTGGAATTATTGTATTTTTCTTTTCAGAAGAAGAGGAAATTGTACTGCTAACCATGCTGTTTATATTTGATGATCGGGTAATTATCACGAAGTTTTTTTAAAATTCTTTACACAAAAACCTCTCTTGCCTTCTCTAATTAAAAGGTTGTTTTTTGTTTCATTATTGCTATTTTAATAAGGGTAATTATTGTATAAAACAAAAGGAGAGCTACCTCTCCTTTTGTCAATTTCTAAGTAAGGAAACTCTTTATCTTTACTTATTTATTTTGTATCCCACCAAAGTTTGGTTCCTCCACTATCAGGTCCTTTTAGTTTTACGATTCCATCTGTAACGGCATCTTTATTAGAAGAATATTCGTTTGTTACATAAATAATTCTTTTCATTAAACTTTTACCTACTCCGGCATCATTATTATCTGTATTAAGAACTGGATAGATCACCTTTGCATCACTACGACGTAAATCTGCCCAAGATTCCCAGGATTCAGGAAAGATAGCTAAGTATTTTTGAACTGCAATTTGCGTACGCTGACTAGCAGCTGCCCCTGACCACGCAACAGGTAATTTTACAGGAATATCTTGTAAATCTAAAGTTGGATATACAGTTAAGATGTTGGGTAAAGTTGGTAAAGTATTTCCAGCAATGTAAGCGTTTATTGCATTAGCATCCGTAATTCCCCATTGCAGTAACGAAGCCCTAATACCTGCCTCGTATAAATCTTTCGCAGTTCCGCCCATGTTCCATCCGTTTAAAGCACCTTCTGCTCTGCTGAAATAGTTTTCAGAAGCCATAAATACTTCGATATTTTTAGATTCACTAAGGTTTCCTGCAGCACCATTGCCCATAACATCATTGTTAAAAGCAGAGAATTTAGTAGTTCCAAACTGATCTTCTAACCCTCCAACAGGCTGACCACGGTACACTCCTGTATCAATTTTGGCAAACCATTTGGCTAACCTTGGATCGTTATATCCTACTAAAATACTTTCCATTGAAGCGGTCATAGTGTAACCCCAGCTGTTTACAATCATATTTAAGTTATTTGGAGTAATGTTACTTGCTTTAAAGAAAGCTCCTTGCTCATTAGTCTGCATAACACCCGCAGCAACGGCAGCCTCTGCTTGTGTTTTTGCTTTAGCAGGTTCGATATCAGAAATTCTTAATGCTAAACGCAATCTCAAACTGTTTCCAAATACCCTCCAATTGGCAACATTACCTGCGTATAAACGATCATTTGGCTGAAACGCAGCCACTGTTGTTACCGCAGAACTTCCTAAAGTAGCACTTGCTTCATCCAATAATTTAAAAAAGTCTGTGTAGATAAATTCTACACTGTCGTAAGGTACTTTTTCTTTACCATTACCTGCTTCACTATACGGAATTGGTCCGTAAGCATCTACCATTTGATTGTACATGAAAACTTTCCATATTTTAAGAATTGCCAAAGCCTCAGCATTTCCTTGAGATGCCTTAATAGCATTGTTTAAAGCCGGAACAGCAACGGTGTAAAATCTTGTCCATCCACGTCCTTCGTATCCATTTACAAACGCATTTCTCTCAGTACCGTATCCACAATTCAAATATTGGATAAAAGTTGATGACAAAATACCTGTTGCAATACCCCAGGTTCCCTGGTCGTCAACTCCTGGTGATGAGTAAGATCCGTTATGGATACCTGCGTAAAGTGCTGATGCAAATGATGGTCCGGCCAGTGTCGCATCTAACTGATCTTCAGTAAGCGAATTAGGATCTTTGTTTATTTCATCAAAATCGCTTGTACAGCTTGACAAAATAGAAACTGCCATTAATGCAACTCCTAATGTTTTTATTTTAAAACTATATTTCATGATGTTTCTTTTTTTAATTAAAATCCGAATTTAACATTAACTCCATAATCTCTCGTTGAAGGAATGTTGAAAGATTCTATACCTTGCAGGTTTCCTGTACCGGCACCTGCCTCAGGATCAAAATATTTCGCTTTATTGACAAAGAAAAATAAATTTCTTCCTACCAAAGAGAAATCAATACTTGTAAAACCTGAGTTATTAAGTACGCGTTTTGGTAAAGAATAACCAAAAACAAGTTCTCTTAATCTGATGTTTGTTGCATCATAAACAAAAGGCTCGGCGATAGGTGTTCTTTGTCCGATCGCTGTCCAATATTGTTCTGCAGTAATACTTTTTGTATTTTGCTCAAAACCAGCTGGAGTATCAACAAAAGCATCAAGCACAATTCCTCCGTTTCTGCCTGCAAGAGTAATATCGCTTACTCCTAAACCAGCTTGTCTTGCCTGAGTGTATGAAATAACTTCTCCTCCAATTCTAAAATCAACCAAGAAACTTAAAGAGAAATCTTTGTATTTAAAGTTGTTTTTTAAACCTGCTGTCCAGTCTGGGTTAAAGTTACCTGCACGAACATCAAATCCATTTGTTGCTAAAGGCAAACCCGCAGAATTAACAAGGATTTTCATTTCTCCTGTATTCAAATCAAGCCCCCTTTGAAAACCTTTAATGTATAAATCACCGTATTCTCCTCCTACCACAACTTTACTTCTAACCAAACGCCCTTCTCCAAGCACTAGTTCGTCTCTGCCCTCCATGATTGATTTTACTTTTGATTTATATTCAGCATAATTAGCTGTAATATCCCAAGAGAAGTTTTCTGTTTGAATAGGAGTTGCTGTAAGGGTAAGCTCAATACCTTTATTTTGGATATCACCACCATTTACAATTGCTCTTGAATATGAAGAAGACTCTGGAGTATTGATATAGAAAATTTGGTTATCTGTTAAGGTATTAAAGTATGTGAAATCTAACCCTAAACGATTATTAAAGAATCTAAGGTCTAAACCTAATTCTGTAGAAGAAGAGATTTCTGGTTTTAAGTTTGGATTAGATTTAGTACTTTGTCCGTATAACATACCGCCATTTCCACCAATATAGGAGAATCTTTGCTGTGTTTGATAAGGATCTGTATCATTTCCAACCTGCGCATAAGAAGCTCTTACTTTTGCAAAACTAATAGTCTCCGGTAAAGTCACCATATCGGAAATTACAGCAGACAAACCTACAGATGGATAAAAATAATCTTCAGGTAATGTAGAAGACCAGTCATTTCTTGCCGTTAAGTCTAAGAACAAATAGTTTCTAAAACCAAGTTGACCAAATCCGTAAAGTGAATTGATTCTTTTCTCTGAAGCTGTAGATGTAGATTGAACAGTCTGTACGTTGGCTAATGCAAAAAAGTTTCTTTTGCTTAAAACCCCTCCTGAATTCAATGCAGAACTGCTTTGTTGCAATCCACTGGCTCCACCATTAAGGCTCAGAGAAAAATCTCCAAACTTCTCATTGTAAGAAAGCAAGGCGTCTGTATTAAGCTCACTTACTGTTTCATAAGATTCACTATAGGACCCCAAGTTGTTATTAAATGCTACAGTTGCATATCTGTTTCTAACATTCTTGTTTGTCATTTGATCCAAACCAGCTCTAACTTGTAAACTTAAGGTTTTTGTAAATTCATATTTAAGAGACGCTAAACCAATAAATCTGTTTCTCTTATCCTTACGTGCGTCATCTCTTAAAGCAGACCAAAATGGGTTTCCTCCAGGAGATCCGGTTTCGTCAATAAAATAATTCAATTGTCTTTGTCCGGCAGCATCAAAATATTCAAAGTTTTTGTAATCGTTATAAGCGATACTACGAGGCAATAAATAAGCTGACGTACCAATAGATTCTTCTCCTGTTCTCAATAAGTTATCAATATCCTGAATAATGTAATTTGTTTTTACATCCAAGGATAATTTATCTGAGATTTTACTGGTCAACCTTAAATTAAGATTGTGTCTGTCTAATTTGTTTCCCCCAACAATACCTTCAGCTTTTGTATTTGTATAAGAGAAATAACCTTGTGCTTTTTCATTTCCTGCAGTTACAGTCATTGTGTTTGCTAAGTTGTAACCTGTTTTATAAAAATCAATAACGTTATTTGGCTGCGCAGAATAACTTTGTGTAGCTGGTCCTGCATAGTTTGGGTTACGAACTAACTGCCAGTTTGAAACCTGACTTCCGTCTAATTTACCTCCCCAGCTTGCGCTTGAAGTAGGATTGTATACACCATTTGTTCCCTGACCGTACTCATTTTGTAAATTCATCAGGTTATAAGCAGATGAAGCCATAAAATTAGATGATAATGAAACGGATGTCTTACCTGCCTTACCTGATTTTGTCGTAATTACGATAACACCATTACTGGCTCTTGATCCGTAAAGCGCCGCAGCAGAAGGTCCTTTAAGCACCGTCATCGAGGCAATATCTTCCGGGTTGATGTTCGAGATACCATCTGGCTGTGTTGTTCCTCCTGTATCAATATCAGGATTTGTAGTTGTTGTACCATTACTAATTGGTACACCATCTACAACATAAAGAGGCTGATTGTTTCCATTAAGAGATCTGTTACCCCTTAAAGTAATTCTCGATGAACTTCCCACACCATTTGATGTTGTAGAGTAGTTAAGACCGGCAACTTTACCTGAAAGTGAGTTGGCAACGTTTAGCGATCTTGCTTCTGAAAGCTCATCTACTGAAATATTCTGAGCAGAATACGTAATAGCTTTCTTTTCTCTTTTAATACCAAGAGCAGTAACTACTACCTCTCCTAATTGTTGTGTTGCTGCACCTAATGCAACATTCAGAGTGGTTTGCGTTCCTACGACAACTTCTTTAGGAGCATTGCCAACGTAAGTGAAAACCAAAACTGCAGATTGGTTGGGAACTGAAATACTGTACTTTCCATCAAAATCTGATGATGCACTTGTTTTTGTTCCTTTAACAACAACATTTGCCCCCGGGATTGGAATTCCGCTTGACGCATCGGTTATTGTTCCTTTTACTGTTGTTTGTGCCTGCAGATCCTGAAATCCGAATAAGCATATTACAAACAGTAATTTTAGTACGTTCTTAATCATGTTTAGTTGTTTTTGAGTTAATAACATGTTAAACTTATGAATAGATTTTGTTAACAAAATATAATTTCGACAAATGACAATTTTGAAAAGGTGTTGGGGAGACTTTGCTGTTTTAAAAGAAAAAAACGCCTTTAATTGTAATCTTAATCTTCTTTATTCACAAAAGTCAATTTCGAATTAATCTAAGCGTTTTATCCTTTTATCAAAACTATTCTTTCCTTATTATCTTAAACCTTAAACATATTGATCATTTTACATAAATTAATTAGAAACTTTAAAATCTAACTTTAGTACATCAACTGAATTTCCTCCTACCATAACCTGAAAATCTCCAGGCTCTACAACCCTTCTCATTTCTCGATTCCAGAGCGATAAATCATCCGCTGTAAGTGTAAATTCAACATTTTTTGTTTCCCCTTTTTTGATATTTAATCTCTTAAAACCTTTTAATGTTTTTTCCGGAGTTGTGACACTGCTGTACATATCACGTATGTATAATTGTACAACCTCATCTCCGTCAAAATTTCCTGTATTTTTAACATCAACTGTCACTTTCAATTCACCGTCTGTTTTAATTGAGGCCGCGCTGATTTTAAGATTTGAATATTCAAAATTCGTATAACTTAATCCGTAACCAAATCTGTATAAAGGATGTTCGCTCTCTGCAACGTATCTGTGAATCGCAGATGGCTTTTGGTTGTAATATATAGGTAACTGTCCAACAGATTTAGGAACCGTAACTGGCAATCTTCCACCAGGATTATAATTTCCAAATAAAACATCGCCTACCGCCTTTCCTCCCGCTTCACCGGGAAACCATGCCTCTAGAAGTGCAGGAATATTCTCGCTGATCCAGTTTGTCGACAGCGGACGACCGTTTAGCAATACACAAACTACCGGAGTTCCTGTTTTCTGGATGGCTTCGATCAATTCCTGCTGCATTCCGTGTAAGTCTAAAGAAGCTACATCTCTGTTTTCTTCTACCAATTCGTTTGATTCTCCCAAAACCACGATCGCAACATCTGCTTTTTTAGCAATATCCACAGCAGGTTGAAAGTTTACTTTTTCCAGATTCCAACGCAAGTGGGCTCTGGCCCCCCAACCCCCTTCCCACATTTCAATGCGGACTTTGTATTTTTTTCCGGCTTCGATATTCTTTGGAGTCGTAACCATACTTGTAGCTCCTTTTGTCCAGTTGTCAATAACTAGCTGATCGTCAATCCACATTCTGATTCCGTCATCAGAACTTAAGCCCAACCAGCCATCAAATGATTTTTCTGACTGAATATACCCCGTCCAGCGAATGGAGAAATCATCATCTGTAACTCCATCACCGGGAGACCAGGGCCAATCGAATTCTAACTGACTGTCAATACGTGTCAATGCTGGAGTTCCCTCTACACTTCTGTTATTGAAATATTCTCCTTTTAATCCGTTTTGAGATCCATCAGGGGTAAATAAAAATTTCGAGGGAATAATTTGTCCCTTTACAATTAGCGGAACACCTTCTTCATAAAGTACATTGGTCTTGGCCCCCACTACTTGTTTAATACCTTCAAGAACAGTAGTTCCTACTTTATTTTTTACCGCATATCCTCCAAGTCTCGAAGCATCAGCATTTGGACCAATAACAGCAAGCGTTTTTATATCCTTATTTAAAGGCAAAATATTGTTTTCATTTTTTAATAAAACGATCGATTTGTGTCCTGCTTCTAAAGCAACGGCCTGATTTTGCTTTGAATGGAAACGTTCTTTAATGAGATTTTTATCCGTGTATGGATTTTCGAATAATCCCAATAAAAATTTCAGCCTTAAAACTCCTCCGGCGGCACGATCAATTTGCTCCATTGTTAGTTTCTTTTCGTTTACCAGTTCAATGATGCTGGATTGCCAAAATTCATTTGTAAAATCATAAAATTGCATGTCAACACCAGCCGAAACTGCTTCTCTGATGCATTCTTTTGGAGAACTTGCTACATAATGAGTTACTTGCAAATACTTAATAGCACCTAAATCAGACACTACAATTCCTTTAAAACCCCATTCTTTTCTCAAAACATCGGTCAATAACCAATGATTTGCCGCACAAGGAATGCCATCTAATTCAGAATATGCACACATGGTGCCTAACGCTCCTGCTTTTCTGAATGCTTTTTCGAATGATGGCAAAAAATCCTGGCGTGCTGCACGTTCTCCAATTAATACCGGTGAAGAATTTGCTCCGCCTTCGGGAATTCCGTGAACTGCAAAGTGCTTTGGCTCTGCGATAATAGAACGATCTGATTTTAAATCATCACCCTGCATTCCTTTAATCATTGCCGTTCCCATCTCGCCAACTAAATACACATCTTCACCAAAAGTCTCGGCAATTCGTCCCCAACGTGGTTCACGACCAATGTCAAGATTTGGCCCCAAACCAAAATGCACTCCATGGGCACGTGCTTCGCTACCAATTACGCCCCCAACTCTTCCCATCAAATTGGTGTCCCATGTTGCCCCTAAACCAATATTCATTGGCAAAGCAGTACTTCCCTCATCGAGATAACCATGAAGCATCTCGCACATAATAAGGGCAGGAATTCCCCATTTGTTCTTTTTAATGACCTCTCTCTGTAAATCATTGATCATTTTAGCCGAACGTGGATAAATATCGTGAATGGCCCCAATACCCAGATTTCCAATTTTCAAATCTGATTTTGACTTGGAAAAATCTTCTTTCTCTTTGAAAAATTCTCCCTTGTACATGTCCATCTGGCGTACTTTTTCCTCCAGGCTCATTCGGCTTAACAAATCTGAAAGCCTTTCTTCCACTGGTAATTTAGGATCCTGATACGGATATTTTTTTTGCGCGTAACCCTGGTTATAAAAACCAACAGCCATTAGGAAAATAATGGCTGTTTTTTTCATTCTTAATTCTAACATAGTAGTGTTGTTTTTTTAGTTTTGAATCACTTTGATCATTGTTCCATTCACAAAATCATCGTGTGAGATAAAAAAGCTATTAATTGGTTTTCCGTTTAACTCAATGGAATTGATTTTTCCATCATTATTGATTTGTCTTTCAATTACAATGCTTTCTTTTTTATAATATGCCGGATCCAATTTGATCGTTATTCTATGAAACATTGGAGCGGTAATGGTATAAATTGGATCTCCGGGCGATATTGGATAAATTCCCATCATTGAATAAACCAGCCAGGCTGACATGGTTCCGGTATCGTCGTTTCCCGGTAAGCCATTTGGTTTGTTCTGGAAATATTCTCCAACGAGTTTTTTAACCATTTGCTGACTCTTCCATTCTTCGCCTTTTACATAATTGAATAAATAGGGATAAGCAATATCTGGCTCGTTTGCCATATCAAATTGTTTGAGATCAAAGACTTTTTGCAATTGATCCGAGAACGCTTTATCACCACCCATTAATTTTTTAAGTCCCACAATATCATGCGCCATCATAAAAGCATATTGCCACGCATTTCCCTCGATAAAACCAACATTTTCCTGAAAATTAGCGCCTGCTTCGGGATCAAAAGGTTCATACCATTTTCCGTTAGCCAGTCTTGGACGAAGTAATTTTAAATCTTTGTCATATAATTTTCGGTAGGATAATGAACGTTTTGTAAAACGTTTATAATCATCTTTTTCACCTAAAGCTTTTGCTAAGAGTGAAATTGCATAATCTGAAGAGTTGTATTCCTGCGTCGTAGAGACAGGACCACGATAATTAGTTGATACATATCCTTTTTCGATATATTCTTTAAGACCGGGACGCAACGGATTATTCTCAATTTGATCTGCACCTTTTAGCATCGCATGGTATGCTTTGTAAATATCAAAATCCTGAATTCCCTTTAAGCAGGCGTCCACTATTACAATACTTGCCGGATCTCCCACCATGGTAAAAGTCTCTGTTGAATTCAACTCCCATTTGGGCAGCCAGCCATTTTCATCATACATTTCCAACATACTTTTTATCATATCAGATTGTTGCTTAGGATATAACAAAGAGGTTAAGGGATGCATGTTGCGATATGTATCCCATAAAGAAAACACCGTATAACGGGTACCTTCAGTTTTAGCAATCCTGGTTCTTTTTATTACAGGATATTCTCCGTTGAGATCATTTAAAGTATTTGGGTGAATTAAAGTGTGATACAAAGCGGTGTAAAATATCGTTTTATCATCCTTTGAACCGCCTTCGACCAAAATTTTAGAAAGCTCTTCGTTCCATTGGTTATACGTTTCTTTGTAGACGGTCTCAAAAGATTTATTTCCGGTTTCTTTTTCTAAATTCTCGCGGGCATTTGCAATACTTACGTACGAAATTCCAATTTTGACCTCAACGGTTTGTTCTTTGTCAAACTGATACGAAAGATAAGTTCCTATACTATCCCCCACAACAGTTTTAATGGTATTGTCCATCATTCTGGTTTTGCCGTTATAAGTCATCCATTGCGCTTCGACACCTTCATATTTTGTGGGCTTTTTCCAAACTCCAAATTTATTGGCAGGTTTCGAAAACTTGGCTACAAAATAAACCGGATAAGCATCTTCGGGACTATTATAACAAAAAGAGCCTACCGAACGCATTCCTTCAATTTCAGATGAAGAAACTACTCTTACCATTGCGCCTTCTTCATTGGTTAAGCCTAAGCCAAGATTCAGTAAAATATTAGATGGCCCTTTAGGGAAAGTAAATTTGCTGACGCCCACTCTTGTGGAAGCTGTAAATTCGGCTTTGATATTATACTTATCGAGTTTTACGCTGTAATAAGCCGCTTTTGCAACTTCATCGCAATAAGTCGATCCGTATTTTAGATGATTGGTTTCTACCTTTCCTGTTGTTGGCATTAATAATAAAACGCCCAAATCCGGGCAACCCACCCCACTAATATTGACCTGACTGAATCCGCTTAGAAAAGTATTCTCCTTTACATAAGGATTCGACAACCACTGACTGTCTTTTTCTAATTTATTCTGAGATCCCGCTACATTAAACGGACTAATACTAGCCATACCTCTTGGTGCAATTGGTCCGGGAAAAGTCGCCCCGTAATTTGAAGTGCCAATAAAGGGATTCACAAAATCTACGGGTTCTTGCGCAAAACTAGTTATGCTAAAAAACAGCATGTAAAAAAAACATGCTGTTTGTATGGTTATCCTTTTATTTAAAAACATAATAATTTCTATCTGTTAATAGCTTCAATTTTTAAAGTCCACGCTTCTTTGGCCGGTAAATTGTTTTGTAAACTTTCCGGAATTACAACTTTAAATCCTTCTGCTTCTTTGGTCCATTTCAATGAAGTTTTAGAACCTAACATGGTAATTTTTGTTCCTTTTTTAGGATTGATAGATTTCACGAGCACTTCAGCAGGAATTTTAGTTTCTCCTTCTTTAGCCAAGTAAAACAGAAATACATTTCCGGCTTTATTTTGGGTCATACAAATATTATCCTCCTTAAAAGGTTCAATTGGTTTTGTATTGTAAATAGCTGTACTGTTTACTTTCATCCAGTCTCCGTAGGCTCTCAATAAATCATAAGCACCTTGTTGCCAATCGCCTTCAGGACTTGGCGCTACATTCAATAATAAATTTCCACCCTTAGCCACAATATCAATAAGCATATGGATTCCTTCTCTGCCTGTCATGTATTTAGCATCAGGAGTATACGACCATCCACCGCCCGAAGTAATGCAAGATTCCCAAGGGTAAGGCAATGTTTTTGAAGGAACGCGCCCTTCAGGAGTTAGATAATTCTGATTTTTTCCGTGAACAGCTCTGTCCACTACGATTAATCCGGGTTGTTTTTGGCGCGCTTTTACAACCAATTCGTCCATTTTAGGATCCTGATCAACTACTCTGTGTTTGATAAAACCATTTTTTGATTCGTTTTCAGCAAACTTCTCTTCATAGTTTTCTTTTAAGTTTTGTTGGTCTCTTTTTCTAACCCATCCCCCATCAAGCCAGAGAATATCTATTTTTCCATAATCTGTTAATAATTCTAAAATTTGATTGTGGGTGAAGTCAACGTACTTCTGCCATTTCTCCGGATAAAGAGCCGGATCATAATTTACGTTTCTGTCGAAAGGAGGAAAATATGGATCCCAGTAATTCTCGTTATGCCAGTCGGGTTTAGAGAAATAGGCTCCGGTTGAAATGTTTTCTGCTCTAAAAGCATTAAAAACTTCTTTGGCAATATTCGCTTTTGGATTCGTACTAAAAGCACATTCTTTGTCTGTAACCTTATAATCTGAATATTTGGTATCGTACATATTAAATCCGTCATGGTGTTTTGTGGTAAAAACCATGTATTTCATTCCGGCATATTTAGCCGCTTTTGCCCATTTTGCAGGATCAAACTTTACAGGATTGAACTTCTTTTTCAATCCTTCGTATTCTTTTACATATTGGTTATAATTACCAGGATTACTTCCTTTTTTACGTTCACACCATCCATAATCTTCCGGACATATCGACCAGGATTCTACAATTCCCCACTGGCTGTACGTTCCCCAGTGCATGAGCAGTCCAAACTTTTTTCCTTGCCATTCATCCAGGTTTTTTAATACCAATGGATCTGTTTCCGGTACATAACGCTCATCCTCATAAATGGCCTGCGAAAACATTTGAACCGAAAATAAAATTGCGATTATCAATATTCCTCTTTTCATCCTTAATCTGTTTTTATGGTTTTGTTTTTTGTTTTTGATTATATTTTTTTTTTAGCACACACAAGCATCCTTTTCATGGCTTTTAAAAAGCATTTCATTTGCATTAATGCACAAACGATGTATTAGAAACTAGTTTCTTTTTTGTACTCTTTTTATTGAGGTCAAAATATAAATCTATGCCTTATGTATTTACTTAATTGTGCCCCATTGATTTTTAATTCACTAAAATCTCATCTACAAATAACCACGAAGACTCTCCCTTAGGACTTTTCTTCAAATTAGATGCAATTACTTTTACAAATCTGGCATCGCGTTTTTCAAAATTGATTTTAAAATCTTTTAGCTCTGAATTTACATTGGGAGCATACGCACGTAATACTTTGCCAACCTCATTATATTGTATACCGTCCTTTGATACTAAAACTTTTACTTGTGTTGGAAAATTAATTCCCGCACCCTGACTCTCCAAAGTGCCAATAATGACTTCATGAATACTTTGCTGTTTTTGAAAATCAAGCACAATTTCCATATCATTTACTAACCAGGCCTGCCATTGTCCGTCGTGAAAATTTTTACTTCCCCTAATGGTATTTACCATTCCAAAAGGACCATCACCTTTATAATTTTCATTAAAAGGGGTTAAATACACCACTTTACTTCCTACTGCTTTATGAAACAAGATGGTATCTGTGAATGTTTTTCCTATCGGTTTATCATTTTGAAATAAGGAAGCTTTTAAGATAGTTGTCGAGGAAAACTCAATTGGCGTTGTATATTTTATAGCATTGTGATCTATATTTTTATCACCCAAAACGTAACGGATATCAGGATTTGGGAATTCGTTTTTCAAGGTTACATTAATTTGTCTTTGGGCCATATTAGCCCTTGAAGAAGCCGTTACCAAATAAGCGCTTTTCGCATAGTTGATGCCCAAATAATCATAACGTTCTAATAAATAGGGCAATCTTGTGGTAAAATCATTCCAATTGCATTTTTCTTTCGGACTCCATAATACCTCAGCCAAAGCAGCAAGTCTTGGAAAAATCATATATTCTGATGCTTTTGGGCTGGCTAAATGTTCGGCCCATAAATTCGCCTGTCCCCCTAAAACATGTTTGGCCTGTTCGGGTGTCATTGTAGGTACAACAGGATCAAATTTGTACACTTCACTTAGTGGATTATAAGCATCAAAAGCCAGAGGCTCTTCGTTTTGCGGACCTTGATAAAAATTAAAATAACAAGGAGATTCCGGTGTCATAATCACATCATGTCCCTGGGCAGCAGCATCCGTTCCTCCTTTTGTTCCTCTCCAGCTCATAACTGTAGCCTCAGGAGCCAGACCGCCTTCGAGAATTTCATCCCAGCCTATTATTTTTTTTCCTTTAGAATTAATGTATTTCTCTATTCTCTTTACAAAGTAACTTTGTAATTCGTGGGTATTTTTCAAACCATTATCTTTCATCCTTTTTTGACAGTGCGGACATTTTTCCCAATTGGTTTTGGTTGCCTCATCACCACCAATATGAATGTATTTTGAAGGAAAAACAGCAATCACCTCATCGATTACATTTTTCAAAAACTCAAAGGTAGTTTCTTTTCCGGCACAATAAATATCGGTAATGGGCCATAATCCGCCTGAGGGAACTCCTATTTGCTGATCAAAACAAGCCAGTTCAGGATAAGAGGCAATGGCAGAACTCACATGGGCAGGCATTTCGATTTCGGGAATAATTTCGATGTTTTTGCTTGCGGCGTATTTTACTATTTCTTTTAATTCTTCCTGTGTCAAAAATCCGCCGTAAGTGCCTTTTTGATCCGGATTTGTGGTTAGTCTGGCATTCCAGGCGACATTTTCCTGATCGACTCTCCAGGCGCCCACCTGGGTTAGTTTTGGGTATTTTTTAATCTCCATTCTCCAGCCCTGATCATCTACCAAATGCAAATGCAGGACATTCATTTTAAGCATTGCCAAGCGATCTATAGTTGCCAACACATAATTCTTGTCAAAAAAGTGACGCGATAAATCCAGCATTAAACCTCTCCATTGAAAACGGGGCTGGTCTGTAATTACCAAATTGGGAATCTGCCAGTTTACAGTTGTAATCACAAAATTACTTTCGATAGCGCTCGGTAATAATTGTCTGAGGCTTTCTAATCCGTAAATAAATCCCGCATTACCTTTTGCAGTAATTGTAATACTTGAAGGCTGTACTTCTAATTTATAAGCTTCTTTAGCAAGACTTTGATCTACCTTGAACTGAATAAAATTACTTTGTGGCAATGTGGCTGAAACTTCAGGACGCCATCCTGCTGACTTTTCAAATTTATCTGCTAAAGTTTTAGAGAGTTCTTTTTGAAAATCAGTAACAGCAAAAAATTTAGTGTTTTTAGAAAACTCAAATATTCCCGGCTGAATCAACAATTGTGATGGTTGGGGAATAATCTCAATGTCCTTCTCTGTATATATTTTTTGACTATATCCAGGACTTAAAACAGTTAGAGAAAATACGATAAGGAATGGTTTTAAAATCCTCATAATGAATTATTTTATTGATGGTGTTATTTTAAATTGATACCGATAGGTTTTATCTCTCAACAGGTATTTTTCCATTGGCCAGGCTTGCCAGCTGTCAATCCCACCTACTCCCATTTGTTTGTAATCAATTTTCAGGCTTGTTAAATCTCTTTCTTTTAGTTCGGCGGCATGTCTTTGGTCTTTTTGCAAACCATCGTCTAAATCTTCAGTTAAATAATGTAAAGCAGTCATGGCCAATAACTCATTTGATCTTACTGTTATTTTCAATTTATCATTGGATAGCTCTAACCAGCGTACATCGGTTTTATTTCCGGTTTCCTGCGGGCGGATGTATGGATAATATTGCTCTGAAACCCTTTGATTGTAAAGCCCAACCTGAGCGCTATAATTTCTGTCGATATAGTTCTCGTGAGGTCCTCTTCCGTAATAACTCAGGGTACTGAAATCTTTAGGCAGAATTATTTCCATACCAAATCTTGGCAATACCGGAGTTTCTTTGGTTTTATCCATATGCAATTGCTCTTCTACACTCAATTCACCCTTACTGTTTATCTCATAATTGAGTTCTAAAGTCGAGGAAACCGAAGCTAAATTGTATGTTGCTTTTACCAGAATCTTATTGTCTTTTGTGGCAGAATATCTCCAGCTTACAAGCGTTGGATTTTCCGTAGCTTCTTTCCATGCTTTTAAGGTTACCTGAAGATTTGCTCCAAAATCGTTATCGTTTGGTGCTCTCCAAAAGTTAGGACGCAATTGATATCCTTGTTTTAAAATGGGTTGATTACTGAAGGAATACCCATTGATGAATCCTGTTTTTTTATCGAAAGCGATCTCCGCTTTATCACCTTTAAAAACAGTCGCATTTTCCCTTTTCTCTACCGCAATTTTTGAAGCTCCTTGAATTTCAATGTCATTTTTCCAGATTCCTTTAAAGGCCAATTGCTCTGTTGCAATCTCAAAACCTTTTGGTAAAAGCGGTTCATCTTGTTTTAACTGATAACTTACATTTATAAAAGCTTCCTGGTATTTTTTCTCTGCTAACTTAATGGGCAGCATATAGGTTTTTGACTCATTTGGATCTATTGCCAAATAATCGATAACCCCCGTATCTTGTTTAATTCCGTCTAAAACTAATGTCCAGTGTAAAGTCACATTGCTTAAATTTTTAAATGAGAATTCGTTATAGACTTTAATTGTTCCAGTGGCCTGATTATCCCATGAGGTCAGGATATTCTGCATTACATTTCGCATTTCAAGAGCATGTGGATTTGGTTTTCTTTCTACTGTAAAAACACCATTGTTAACGAAATTATTATCACTCTTTACATCTTTTGGTCCAAAATCTCCGCCGTACGCCAGAATTTTTGTTCCATCAGGTTGTGTTTTATAAACCGATTGATCGATCATGTCCCAAATAAATCCCCCTTGAAAATTTGGATATTTACGAATTACATCCCAATAATCTTTAAAGTTCCCCATCGAATTGCCCATAGCATGCGCATATTCGCACTGAATATAAGGCCTAGACGGATTTGGATTTGCCAGAATGTATTCTTCCATTTTGTTTGGAGAACTGTACATTGGGTCGATAATATCAGAATCCCATTCAAACTTGAGATCTTTTCCATCCCAAGCGCCAGCTGTCGCTCTTTCATACTGAATGGGTCTTGATTTATCGCGATTTTTAATCCATAAATATCCTCTGTAAAAGTTGTAACCATTTCCTGCTTCGTTACCCATGCTCCAGATAATTACCGAAGTATGATTTTTATCTCTCTCAATCATACGCTGCATACGCTCAATGTGAGATAATTCCCAATCGGGCTTATTTCCGAGTGTTTTGGTTATGTCATATCCCATACCGTGTGATTCTATATTGGCTTCATCGACCACATAAATTCCATATTTATCACATAATTCGTAGAAATATTCATCATTAGGATAATGTGACATTCTTACCGCATTGATATTAAATTCTTTCATGACTTTAATATCCTGTTCCATGCGTTCTTTAGAAATGGTTTGTCCGGCAACCGGATCAACTTCATGACGGTTTACTCCTTTTATGTAAATTGCTTTTCCGTTTACTAAAAGTTGTCCACCTTTGATTTCTACTTTTCTAAAACCAACATTTTGACGAATAACTTCTAGAATCGTTCCTTTTTTATCCTTTAAAATAAAATCGATTTGATAGAGATTCGGAATTTCTGCGCTCCATTTCTTGGGATTCTTTACAGTGAAATCAAAAGTTTGCTTTTGGCTTAAAGCCGAAATAATTTTTGAAGTAATAATTTTATCTGCATCTTTTAACTGAAGCTCTAAAGTATAATTGTCTTTTTTATTTAAACCTGAAAACTCCGTTGAGATCTTCAAAGTTCCGTTTAGATAAGAAGGATCCAGATCCGGAATAATTTCATAATCTTTAAGATGCGTTTTGTTCCTGGCCACTAGATAAGAATCTCTGGTGATTCCGCTCATTCTCCACATGTCCTGACATTCTAAATACGAACCGTCGCTCCATTTCATTACTTTTAAAACGATGCTGTTTTTACCTGTTTTTACATATTTATTTAAGTTGAACTCAGAGGGCAGTTTTCCATCCTCACCATACCCCACATAAACACCGTTTACCCAAACTGTAAGATTTGACTTTGCAGTACCAATATGGAGAAAAATATCTTTTCCTTCCCATGATTTGTCAATGGTAATGTCCCTTCTGTAAACTCCTGTGGGGTTGTACTTTGTGGGAACAAACGGAGGATTCGGCGCCATTAAGTAATCAAAATCATAAGTCGTATTAACATAAACAGGATATCCGTAACCGTTTACATCCCAGCTTGCCGGGATTCTAAAAGTATCCCAGGAGGTGTCATTAAAATTGCTTTTTTCAAAATCTTTAGGAAGTGCACTTGGACTCTCTACATATTTAAATTTCCAGGCTCCATTAATGTCCAGATAGTTTTTAGATTGTCTCCATTGATTTTTATTGGCCAATGCTTCAGTCTCAAAAACATAATACGAGGCGTGCATGGGTTCTCTATTCTCTTCATTGATTTTTTCGTTTTGCCAATACTCAACTTTTTCCTGCGCCTGGCCGGAAAATATCGAAGTGATAAGTAATGATACTATGGATATTGTTTTTTTCATTCTTTGTTTTTTTATTCTCTGTGCGCTGTTTTTGTTTTAACACATAGAAACATCGACTTTGTAAATTTTAAAAAAAAGCCTTTGACTTGTTTAAATTCAAATAGCTATGTGTTAAAAATTTTGCGTGATCCAAATCTCTCCGAGTTTGTCAAGCAACAAGCACACAAGCCATAGCAAACTTGTCAAGCAATCTTCTTTAGTGGCTCAACAAGCTGCGTACCCTTGTGTGAGTTTCTCGTGGAGATCCCTCGTTGCTTCCATTAACATTTTTAATTTTTAACAATCCCTTAGCGATCTCACAGCACAGCTTAGTGAACTTTGGGTAACCTTTGCGCTTTGTGGTAAATCTGATTTTATATTACTTTTTTTAGAATAAAAATTATACCTCGGGATGACAATAATTGGGTTATTTATCCCAGGACATTTTAAATTTCGCATCTTCCATTCTGTGTCCTTTTTGATCATCCGAAACAGCATAATTAAATCCTGATCTTAAACTGTAACCCGCATATTGTCCGTTTTTATTCAAAGCAATAAAACCTACCTGCAGATATTCCATGTCTTTGTGGTTTTTATGCTTGTTGTAAATACGTTCTGTGATTTCTTTGCACGCATCAAAAGGTGATTTTCCCTGGCGCATTAACTCGACCACCATCGCACTTCCTGCGGTTCTAATAACGGCTTCTCCTAATCCTGTTGCAGCTGCAGCACCCACCTCATTATCCAGAAAAAGACCCGCGCCGATAATTGGGGAGTCACCGACGCGACCGTGCATTTTCCAGGCGGCTCCACTTGTGGTACAGCCTCCTGCAAGATTGCCGTCTTGATCTAACATTAGCATGCTTATGGTATCGTGATTTTCTATATTTATTACGGGTTTGTATTTTGAATCTTCCAGCCATTTTTTCCAGTCTTTTTCAGATTCCAAAGTCAATAGATTTTCTTCTTTAAAACCTTCTGATAAAGCAAATTGCAAAGCGCCTTGTCCTGCCAGCATAACATGAGGTGTTTTTTGAAGTACTAATTTCGCAACCGAAATAGGATGCATAATATTTTGCAGAAAACAAACTGAACCACAATTGCTATTATGATCCATAATGCAGGCGTCTAAGGTTACTTTTCCCTCGCGATCCGGATACCCGCCATAACCAACACTGCGAACATTCGGATCTGCTTCGGGAATTTTCATACCAGCCTCGATTGCATCAAGAGCCGGTTTTCCAGCTTTTAATTGTTTCCAACTTTCCTGGTTTGCAGGTAAACCATGATTCCAGGTCGAGATGATAATGGGCTTTTTTTGTTTCTTATCACCCTTTGTTTTATTCTCTTTTTCATCTTCTTTATTGGCCGCAAATCCGTTATACCCTAAAGCAGTCGTAATTGCAATTGTACCTAAAGCTGATTTCTTTATAAAATCCCTTCTATTTGACATGATTTTAATATTTTAGTTGAGCATTTCGGATCATAAGTTATGCATTTACCGCGAATTCCTTAATGAACATTCATAACTAATTTTAGTTTATTATTTTAAACCAGCCTTAGTTGCTGCAATAGTTTTTAAATTACTCTCAGACAAAGCATTTCCGTCAAAAAAAGAAACTCCTGTTGCTCCGTTTTCTTTGGCCAGTAAAATCGCTTCTTTCAATTCCTTGTCCGATTTCAATCCGGGAATATAAATTCCGGTGTTTATTTTGGTTTGTTTTCCCTCTAAATCAGTAACCCCTTGTTTGGTTGCATAACCCACCCAATCCAGTTCTTCATCATAAAAACTGTGATAAATCATAGGATATACTTCATCAATATTCCATTTATCCCAACGCTGACGTACCATATGATCTGCCATTTCAGGATAAGGAAATACCGCTGCAGTTAAATTCTTATTGTGTTTGTGCGCAATTTTATACGCATCATCAACAACTGCTTTTATGGCATTTAACCTAAAGTTTTTCCACTCCATATCGATAGAAGTGTTGTGACTTGTTTTTGGATTTTTATGATGTATTTTTTCGAATGCTTTTATGCATTCCTCACAATAACAAAAGTCAAATTGAGGCAATTCTGTATCCTGAACTAAATTGTATTTTGGCAATAAACTAATTGGTAAGAAGATGTCCGGAAAACGAATGTAATCCAAGTGAACACTTTCTATTCCTTCTACTTTTGCCAGTTCTTCGACCAAGTTTAAAACATGTTGCCTGGATGCTTTTCTAGTTGGACACAACCATTGGTAATAATCCACATACGGGCGATTGTCAAAACAGGATTTTCCTTCTTTACTTACCTGATACCAGTCCGGATGCTGCAAGGCAATCGAGTCATCAGGTCTGTTCATTGCCATAATCCAAGCATGAACTTTTAGACCTTCTTTGGCAGCTAAAGGCACTAATCTTTTAAGAAGTTTTGGATCTGTTTTGGTATTGATTAATACTTCATCGATTCCGCCATCTTTATATTTTTTAAATTCTTTTGAATAATCTGCATCTGATTTTTTAGGATCTGCCGTTGTCCAGACTCCAAATTTAAAAGTGGTTTGTTCTTGTTTTTTCGCACATGAAAAAATGCTTAATGCCAATAAAAGAAATAATAGTTTTGGTAGTTTCATAGTGGTTTATTTTTGGATTATTTTGCCGTCTTGCCTTACAACTAAGGTTTGATTTGAAAAAGGGCTTTTTACTGAAATATTGTAACCTGTTGTGTGATTTTCTAATACCGGTTTTAAAATTTTACCCTCAACGGTGATCGTTTCTTTGGTAAGATTTACCAAAGATTTCGCCCATGTTTTATGCTGATTGTAATATTGTTTTTGAGCTCTGTATAAATTGTAAAGCTCCCATCTTACTTTTTCATCCTGCGGAATTGTAAAACTGTCTTTTCCTTCTTTCGAAGAAAAATAAACATAGCCCCACTTCTCCGGTTCATGCATGTTAATCACCCCCATTGGCGACCAAACCCAGTTGTACTCCGGCAAGAACTTTCCATCTGGATCTTTTTTGCGTTGGTAACTGCCATTTCTTACCGTATGCTGCCAGTTTACCCGAGAGAAATTGACTCTCCAAAACTGATCCGCCGGAACATTTTTTTCATTGTATGATTTTCTATAAGATGCCCAGGGAATTGCCATTTCTAATACCCAACCTTGATCAGTATCATTTGGATTGTTAAGCGTTCCTTTGATTTTTACCGCCGATTTCAGCCCCGCAATATTCCAGTCATTCAAAACTACGTTATCATTTTCTCTGTAAGGTTTTGACAAAAACAGATCCCAGGCTGTATTTAAGGCATTAATTTCTAATTCATAATAGTTAAAAGTATCGCTATCGGGATCAATAAAAACTTCAAAATCGTTGTTGTAAAAGATAATGGTATCACGTTGTTTCAAATTTGCCCAAACATGTGGTTCATCAATTTTTGCCAATATGTAAAAATTGGTTTCATCCCAGAGCATTTTTACTTTTGTTTCGTATTTTGGTTTTACATTATTTTCTATATCTTCAAAAAGATCAGTCCAATCTGCTTTACTCCATGAAGTATCAGAATCATCTCCATCTATTACAATTGGAGTAGTTGTTTTTGATGCTACATAGGTTTTAGGTAGAATTGTTTTTTTCGATTGTGAATTACTCACTATCGAAAGAAACCCTAAAACGACTGTCAACCATTGAATTTTTAAACGCATGCTTTTTATTATAAACTGTTATCTTTTGTAAATTGTAATACCTCGCTTAATTTACCAAATGCCATAGCCACAACAGTATCTGCTGCACCATAATATACGGCTAATTTATCTTGTTCAATGTTGTGCAAGGCAGCGCACGGGAAAACCACGTTTCCTACATCTCCTACTTGCTCGTAAATTTCTGCAGGTCCTAACAAATAAGGCTGTGTTCTGTATTTTACCTGATCTGGCGCAGCTGTGTCTAATATTGCTGCTCCCATAGCATAACGGAAACCGTTGCAGGTATTAATAACTCCATGGTATAACATCAACCAGCCTTCCTTTGTAAGAATCGGGATGGGTCCTGCTCCTACTTTTGTACATTGCCAGGCACTTTGCTCAAACGGAGATGGTTTCATGACCAATCTATGTTCTCCCCAATATTTCATATCCGGGCTGTAACTGATCCAGATATCTCCAAAAGGTGTATGTCCGTTATCACTAGGACGGCTTAACATCGCGTATTTTCCGTTTATTTTTTGCGGAAACAAAACCCCATTTCTGTTGAAAGGCAAAAAGGCATTTTCGCATTGAAAAAATTCCTTAAAATCAAATGTATAACCAATTCCGATGGTTGGTCCGTTATATCCATTACACCAGGTAATCCAATAACGATCTTCAATAAAAACAACACGAGGATCATACTTATAAGCCGATTCTATCATTTCAGTATTACCGGATTGCATCACAATTGGTTCATGATTAATATCCCAGTCGATTCCGTTTTTACTGAAACCTGCAAAAATATTCATCTGCACGGCTTTATTATCACATCTAAAGACACCTGCGTATCCGTCCTTAAAAGCAACAACGGCGCTATTAAATATACTGTTTGATGATGGTATTGCGTATCTGTCGATAATGGGATTTTCAGAATATCTCCACATTACTTCAGTGCTGTTTTCGGGTCTGTCTTGCCAAGGAATTGTACTCATGTTCTCTTTCTTTATTATTATAGATTGTTTTTTGTTTTTTCTTTGAGAATATTTTAAACACATTAGAAATCTATGTTTCTCTGTGTTGATTTTTTTTGTCCTGAGAGCTTTCTTAAAGTTTAAACTTTGACAAAACTCTTGTTAATGAATTAATCTTCTATTTTTCTAACTTTATCTAACCATGTAAACTTCAAAATTGTTGTTGTTGCCAAAAAGACAATTAAAGCCGTAATTGCTTTTGGATAATCTCTGATGATAAAGAAAATTGGAAGCAAAATCATACTCGACTGCCATACAATTCCGATAAGGCAATTGAGCATATCTTTCCAGAAATCATTATTTTTTTCGAAAGTCTGATCTTCTATTTTTAATGTTTTATAAACAGGATTCCACCATCCCCAGGGTCTTACATTGGTATAGAAAGATCTTAAAACTTCGATATCTGTTGGTTTACTTAAGAAAGTTCCTAAAAGACATCCAAAGATGGAGAAACCAAATATTATTGGAAACAGGTAAATGGCCTGTACTTGCGCTAAATCGTATAAAAATGATCCTTGGGATAAACTTCCTTTGGCCTGACCTAAAGCAAATTGTAAAGAAGCTACAATTAATCCGGCGAACATTCCCCAGAAATAACCCCAGCCGTTAAAACGCCACCAAATCCATTTTAGGAAATTCGCTGCCACATAACCTCCGTATAATGCACTTGTGATCCATAGAGTTAGAGAGTTAATAGAATCGGCAAAGAATCCCATAAAAACCCCTAAACCAACCACAAGAAAAGAAGAAATCTGACTCACTTTTATATAATGTTGATTTGTTGCAACCGGTTTGAAGTATTTTTTATAAATATCATTTACAATATAAGCCGGTCCTGCATTAACAAAGGCAGAGAATCCAGACATAAAAGCGGCTAGTAAACCTGCAAGAAGAATTCCTTTTATCCCAACGGGAATATATAAATTAACCACTTTTGGCATTAATAATTCTAAATCGGCTCCGGTCAAACCTGTATTTGCATTAAGCTCGGGTGCCAGATTAACCAAAGCAATTACCACAATTCCTGTAATCAATAAATATCTAGGTATAAATAAAATCAGGTTGGTAAAACCACTCATATAGGCCGCTTCTTTTACAGATTTTGTAGAAAGAATTCTTTGCAAATCGTAACTTGGTGTTGGACCGGCAATACTGGCGAAAAAACCTTTGAATAATGTCATGCCTATAAAAGCACCAAACATTTTGTATCCTTCTGAATCGATCAAATTATTGAAGGTTTGAAATTTATCGCTCCACTGGGTTTCAAACTGCCAGCCAAAGAAAACATTTTTCCATTCATCGGTAATAACCGAATTTATCTGTAGGTCTGTATAATTGATAAAAGCATAACCTGCAATTAGAACTCCGGCAATAATCATGATTAAATATTGCACGACTTCTGTGGCTACTACAGAAAACATTCCTCCTTTAACGGTATAAATTGTCGTTAATAAAATGATAATTAAAGCATAAGATCGCTCTGATGTTAATAGGATTAAATCGCCGTAATGAAGCGTTAAATCCCAAGGAAGAATAATGGTCACAAATTTTCCGATTCCTTCAAAAAAATAAGCGATGAAACCAATTGTCGAAATAATGGCAAAAACAGCCACAATAATATGCGATGCTTTTCCAGCTCTGTCACTGCCAAAACGGGTTAAAATCCATTCAGAACCTGTCATTACTTTTGATCTTCTGATCCAGACAGCCAGGAACATCATTACAAAAATCTGATTCCATATGGGCCAGAGCCACATAAACATAAAACTTTTTACGCCATATAAAAACAATACTCCAATCATCCAGGAAGTTCCTGAAACATCAAACATTCCTGATCCGTTGCTTAGACCTAAAAAATACCATTTGATTGTTTTTCCGCCAAGGAAATAATCATCTAATCCTTTTGATGCTTTTCTTGAAATCCAAATTCCTATTCCTACTGAGAGCAGAATATAAGCTACGATGATCGATACGTCAATGATATCCATTAATTTACTTTTTATTTATTAGTTAGTTGCTTTGGCTCATTATTTTTTTGCCTATTTTTTTATTCCCCAATTTTTATTTGGTTCAGCTCCCATTACAAAATGTAAAATTCCCCCTTTTACTATTTCTTTATGTGAGATAGCTGTTTGGTTAAATTCAACTCCGTTTAAAGTGGCTGACTGGATATAAAAGTTTTTATCCGAAACCTTTTCGGCTTCGATCACAAAGGTTTTTGCGTCTTGGAGATTGATGGTTACTTTTTCGAAAATCGGACTTCCAATTTCGTATTCTCCTGAAGCAGGATTCATAGGATATAATCCCATTGAACTGAAAACATACCAAGCCGACATTTGCCCGCAATCTTCGTTTCCGCTTAATCCATTGGGTGTTGTATTGTATTGCGTATCCAGAATATGACGTACCCAATATTGTGTTCTCCAGGGCTGTCCGGCATGATTGAACATATAAGCGATATGATGACTTGGCTCATTGCCATGCGCATACTGACCTATTAATCCGGAAATATCTGCCGAGATATTACTTCCGGTAATCTCTGAACTTTCGGTAAATAACTGCTCTAAACGTTTTGTAAAAACTTCATTGCTTTTGTGCAACGAAATAAAATCATCAACGTTTTGTGGTACAAACCAGCTGTGCTGCCAGGCATTTCCTTCGGTATAATCGGTATGTTCTCTGTGGTTGGAATGTTTTGGATCGAAGGGTTCATTCCAGGATTTTCCATCTTGAGATTTTCCTCTCATAAAGCCTGTCTTTGGATCAAATAAGTAACGATACGCTTTTGAACGGTTTAGAAAAAATTCATAATCTTCATTTTTTTCCAAGGCTTTTGCCATTTGCGCCACGCACCAATCATCATAAGCATATTCTAAAGTTATAGTCACCGATTCGTCTAATAAATTATAAGGAATGTAACCGTATGTTTTGTAGTAATTCAAGCCACGTTGGTCCTGCATCATTGTAACTTTCATCGCTTGATATGCTTTTTCGGCATCAAAACCTCTTATGCCTTTTTGGTAGGCATCTACAATTACAGGAATGGAATGATATCCTGTCATGGTGTTGGTTTCGTTGGCATAAAGCGTCCAGACTGGTAATATTTTTTTAGTATCGTAATATTGCAGCATTGAGTTTACAATGTCTGAAACTTTCTCTGGCGCTAGTAAAGTCAATAAAGGATTTTCAGCTCTAAAAGTATCCCATAGTGATAAGGTCGAGTAAGCGGTATAATCTTTTGCTGTAACAATTTGATCATCCTCTTTTCTAAACTGACCATTTTTATCACTATAGGTTACAGGGGCAACTTGAGCGTGGAACAATGCGGTATAGAAAATTGTTTTTAATGAATCGGTTGGTGTCTTAACTTCGATTTTGCTTAAAGCCGAATTCCAGATTTTTGCTGCTTCTGATTTTGTTTTATTGAAATCGTCTTTTTCGTCCAGATTGTCTTTGGCATTAGCCACACTTACAGATGACAAAGCGACTTTTACATCTAGTTCTTCACTATTATTAGTATCAAAAAATAATTGTGCTGCGGTGTTTTCTCCTTCTGCGCTATTTGCTGTAATCACTTGCTTATTAGCCAATAATACCGATTCTGAAATAGGTTTTGAAAATTTAGCAACAAAAAACACTTTCTGATTTTTTGCCCATCCGGTACTAAAACGATAACCGCTTATCGTATACTGATCTTCGATTGTAAGTCCGGTTCTCAGCGCTTTGTCCCAATTAATAGCAAAACCAAGATCGATTATAACAGATTGTTTATCGTTTTTGGCAAAAGTATACCTATGGAATGCTGTACGTAGTGAAGAAGTTAATTCTACATTGATTTTAGGATCCTCAAGAAAAACCTGGTAAGAGCCCGGTGCTGCTTTTTCGTTAACATGACTGTATTTTGATTTATAAGGTAATTGATCTCGTGAGGTAGTTTGGGCCGTTAAATCGAGTTTTTTATTGGTGGGCATAAATAAGATGTCGGCCAAATCACCAATTCCGGTTCCGCTTAAATGCAAATGACTGAATCCAGATACAATAGAATCTGAATAATGATATCCTGAACACCAATCCCAGTTCGAAATACCATTATCAGGACTTACCTGCAACATCCCGAAAGGAACGGTTGCTCCGGGATAAGTATGTCCGTGCCCTCCGGTGCCGATAAAAGGATCTACATATTTAACAAAAATATTTGCCTTACTATTATTTTTGTATGTCTTTATTTTACAACTTGCAATTAGAATTGCAAATAAAACCAGCAGGATAAAATTCTTCATATAAAACAACCTTAATTTAACTTTAAATTTAAACAAATCAGACTTTTATTAAAACTAATTTAGACGGACGACGTATAAACTAAGATAAACATCAAAAAAAGTCACAAAACGCGCCATTATCATGAATTTCAATTCCAGCAAACTATATCGCATACCGTTGCATTATCACGTCATTTTTTGGCTTACTTACTTTTTATTTAATACATTTCGTTGGGGTAGCTATTTTAATGATTACCTCTATTCCCTTAAAACAAACTTATTGGGGTTTCCCATTCACATGACCTTATGTTATCTCAATATTTTAATTTTTATGCCTTTTCTGGTGTATCGAAAAAAATATCTTTTATATGTACTTGCCGTGTTATCGTCTCTATTTTTGATGGTGATTTTAAAATTTAACCTTACTTATTTATTAATCACGCATAATGTTTGGCCGGAAGGCCCTGAAACTATAGATAAATTAACGCTCAATTATACTATTGATATGATGATGGGGGAACTCTATGTAATCACTTTTGTAACGGCAATCAAGATTACTTTAGACTTTTTGAAAGAACAAAAAAGGGTAACGGATCTTGAAAAATCGCAATTAGAAACAGAATTGCTTTTTCTTAAGTCACAAATTTCTCCTCATTTTTTCTTTAATACCCTTAACAACATTTATTCATTATCAGTCGAAAAATCAAATAAAACCCCGAAAATTGTTCTTAAATTATCTGAACTAATGCGCTATATGTTGTACGACACAAAAAGCAAAAGGCAGACTTTAGAGAATGAGATTCTTTGTATTCAAAACTATCTGGATCTGGAACGCATTAGAAACGATGACAGATTGGTTGTAAATATGTCTATCTCCGGCGACATTCACGAGAAAGAGATTTCTCCTATAATATTATTGACCTTTATTGAGAATGCCTTTAAACATGGCGTAAACAAAAATACAGGACCTGTTACAATAGATATCAACTTTAAGATCAAAGGTGACTATCTTCATTTCACCATTTCAAACCCTATGGCAGAAATTACGCACCACAAGGACAATTTTAACAAGTCGAGTGGTATAGGGATCGAAAACGTTAAGAAAAGGTTAGAGTTAGGTTATAATAAAAGTGACTATAAGCTTTCATTTAAGAATAAAAAGAATATTTTTGTTGTAAAGTTGGTCATTAAAGTTACCTGAACACCTCTTTTCTTCGTATATACATTTACCTGCTAAATTATTTCGCTCAAATAACTAAGATTATAGAAATGAAGATACAATGTTTGATTATAGATGATGAGCCATTGGCTATTAATGTTATTAAAAATTATTTGGAGCCAGTTGAAAACTTTGAGGTAATAGATACTTTTAGTAATCCAATAGAAGGTTTAAACTTTTTGAAGAATAATAAAGTTGATGTGATTTTTCTTGACATCAATATGCCAGTTCTTGATGGCATAAATTTTATAAAAAGTCTTGAAAATCCACCAATCCTTATTATTACAAGTGCTTACAGCCAATTTGCCATTGAGACTTATGAGTTAGATGTATTAGACTATCTGGTAAAGCCTATCGAATTCCCAAGGCTTATGAAAACGCTCAATAAGATTAGCAAAAGACTTGAAACTAAAAACAGTGCTCCTCAGGAGAACAGTGCTGAGAGTCCTTTTATTTTTGTCAAAATTGATAAAAAAAGAATGAAGAAGATTTTATTTAATGAAATTTTGGTTATCGAAAGTCTTAAAGATTATTTAAAAATAAACACCCTAACAGGTAAATACATCATACACAGCACGCTATCTGACTTTACAGATTTACTGCCCGAAAGAAATTTTTTAAGAATACACCGCTCTTACACTATAGCTATTGATAAAATTGATGCTGTTGAAGGAAATAGTATCGAAATTGAAGGTTTAAGATATGTTATTGGAAGATCTTATATTGACCATGTAAAACAAAGGATTCTAAATTCTTCTATTTAGTTGTCACTCTGAGCAAAGTCGAGGACTTTATTATTACAAAACCTTTATAAAAGTTTTAAAACTTTTATAAAGGTTTTTTGATTTATTTGTGGAGCTACTTTGCGCCCTTGGACTTCGCCAGGGTGACAAAAAATGAGAAAACTTTGCACTCTTTGCGAAATCTTAGCGCTCCTTGCAGTTAAAAATCTTTGCAGTTAAACGAAAATATAACAAAAAAAATGCAGCCTTACCAGGGCTGCATTTTCAAATTGGCAACTAACCAAATAAACCACATGAAATAGTTTATTATACATTTTAGAGACTAATCATCTAAAAATAATATCGCTTAAAAGCTTCAATAGCCGAATAGTCTGCTAAACCTAAAGCGTGATATTTTTCTGCTGTTAATCTGTTTCTGTCTTCTACTCTTACCCAAAACTCACGACTGTCATCTCCCTGAAACATTACTCCATCTTTTTGAGACTGGTGATAGAAGATGGCATGACGTTTTTTAAGAACCTGATCAGGGCTCATTGGAACTGCCATTTCGATTTGGTACGATTCCCACTCATGCCAGGCTCCTCTATACAACCAAACCCAACAGTTTTTCATATAACTATGGTGTTTTACTCTTTTTAAGGCCTCAAACAAGCTATCCAGACAAACTTTATGTGTTCCGTGCGGATCTGCTAAATCTCCTGCGGCGTATATTTGATGTGGTTTTATCCTTTCGATAATATCACACATAATTTCTATATCAGCCTCTCCAAGGTTATTTTTCTTAACTGTTCCGGTTTCATAAAATGGTAAATCTAAAAAGTTAACATTCGAGTCCGGCAGTCCCAAATATCGGGTTGCGGCAAGAGATTCACTTCTTCTAATGAATCCTTTTAGTTTTCTAACCTCTAATGAATCAATATCATTTGTTTTTTTATTTTTTAAAAATTTAATGATATTTTCCGCTGCATCAGAATCTTTATTCAATGCCATTGAAATTTCAGCAAATTTTAAAGCTTCTTCGTTTGAAACTGCAATATTTCCTGAGGTTTGATACGCAATATGCACATCATGTCCCTGCTCTACCAATCGGTCAAAAGTTCCTCCCATTGAGATCACATCATCATCAGGATGTGGACTAAAAATGATGATTCTCTTTCTCTCCGGAGTAGCGCGTTCGGGTCTGTAGGTATCATCTGCATTTGGTTTTCCGCCCGGCCAGCCTGTTATTGTTTGCTGCATTTTATTAAACATTTTTATGTTTAAATCATAAGCCGTTCCTTCCTCTGTCAAGAGACTAGACATCCCGTTATCGTTATAGTCTTTATCTGTAAGTTTAAGGAAAGGTTTTTTGGTCAATTCACTTAATCCTGCAATTGCTTTGAGTTTTAATTCTTCTGTCCAGATTACAGACTTAACCAGCCAGGGGGTTTTCACTCTTGTTAATTCTGATGACGCTTCTGTATCTAAGACAAATGTCGTGTTGTTGTGCTGCTGTAGATATGTTGCCGGAACTTGTGAGGAAATTTCGCCTTCAATTGTGCTCTTGATAATTTCAGCTTTGCTGATTCCCCATCCCAAAAGTACAATCCTCCTGGCATTTCTTACTGTACCGATTCCCATTGTAATTGCTTTTCTAGGCACATTATCAATTCCCAGAAAAGAAGATGCTGCATCGATACGGGTTAAATGATCCAGCGTAATGCTTCTTGTTGCTGAATTTACATGAGATCCCGGTTCATTAAAACCGATATGTCCAGTTCTTCCAATTCCTAAAAGTTGAAAATCCAATCCGCCATAGGCCTTAATCTTCATTTCGTAATCGATACAATATTGCTGTAAATCTTCTATGCTTATTCTTCCGTCAGGAATATTTATATTTTGTGGATGAATATTGACATGATTAAAAAGATGTTCATGCATAAAATGATAGTAACTCTGAATATTGTTCTTATCCATTGGATAATATTCATCTAGATTGAAGGTTACCACATTGGCAAAACTTAAACCTTCTTCTTTATGCAATCGAACCAGTTCTTCATAAACTTTTACAGGTGAGGATCCTGTTGCCAAACCTAAAACACAAGGTTCGTTTAACTCTTCTTTTCTCTGAATTATATTGGCTATTTCCTGAGCTACTAATATCGAAGCTTCCTGAGACGAATCGAAAATTACATTATGAATCTTCTCAAAACGGGTTTCTTCGAACTTTCCAGCTTCCTTAAAATTTATACTTTCTTTAATCATTTGTCTATTGTTGTGATTATTTGATATAAAATTAAATATTAGACAATGTAAATAATCAAAAATTCGACTAATAACCTGTAAGCTTCGTTAGAAAACATAATTATAAACTTCAAGAAAAAAGATCACAAATTAAAAACTGTTTATAGTGTTTCAATAATATTTATTTCTGCAATCGAAACTGTAGTTCCTTTTCCAATGGCCGACCTGGCAACAAAACGAATATACCTTGCTTTATCTTTTTTGAAGGTCTTCACCTGCTCGATTGGATTGCTTTTTATATTCGAAAATTCACCTTGCGATTGCAGTATCCATTCTACATTATCCAGACTGCTGTAGAACTCATAATTGGATATTAAATTGAGATTATTTCCCACTTGCTGTGGTATATAAGTAAATCCATTTATATCCAAAATGCTTCCCATGTCGATTGTTATTTCCTGCGGAAGTTTATTCAAATTATCACCAAAACTCCAGTCTGTATTTGGATTTCCATCGATAATTCGGTTTACTGAGTTCAAATCGCCGCTGGAAGCAGTAAGTATTTTCCAGTTTTCTTTAGACGCTCCGTATTTTGCAGTTGTCACAGCACTGCTAATATTCTCGACTGCATCAATAGCAAACGCTTTAATCTCAAACGCTTTCTTGTATTGAAACACTCCTTTATATAAGATACTTTTTTGGGTTGGATTGCTTCCGTCAATGGTATAATAAATAGCATTTTCTCCTTGAGATTTTATTGTAACATTTCCGTTTTTATCTCTTAGAATTTTTGGCATTCGCACAAAAGTTGGAGCATTATAGGCCTCAATATTTGAAATAAGAATGCTCGCTTTCGAATCGGCAATATTTATTTTTAATGCCGATGCTGTAACTCTGTCAATTCTTAAAATTCTTTTGTAACCAATAGTGGTTTCGTGGGCAAGGGAAATCCACTTTTCATCAACTTTAGCCTCTACATTAAATGCTTTAACGCGTTGTCCTAACTTTATATATTCCTGAAGCAAAATGCGATTAATGGGAGTTGGTTTATTAAATTCAAAAACTATTGAAGCTGATTTTATATTATCATCTGTGGCCCAATACGTGTTTTTATTTCGGTCAGAAACTTTTTTTGCTGCAAATTCTGCGTTGTTACCTCTAACATTATCAGCGGAGATTTTTGTTGCGGTTAATACATCGGTTTTAAAATCTTCTTTGATTGTCGATACAAGTTCTTTTAATCTGGCTTGATCATTTTCATGTACCAATCCTCTTTTATCTACAGGTAAATTCAGCAATAAAGTAGCATTGCGCCCGATTGATTCATAATAAATATCGACCATTTCATCTAGAGGTCGTACTTTATCATCTTCGATGGCGTGATAAAACCAGCCTGGTCTTATGGAAACATCTGCTTCACCTGGAACCCATTTCTCACCATCTTCATGACCGGACATAAACTCTGAATAATGTACTTTTCCGGCCAGCTCATCTCTCTGGCGAAGAAGACTCCAATTTGTTTTTCCGGCGCGACCTTCTTCATTTCCAATCCATCTTGCCTCTGAAGGCCCTACTCCCCAAACCAGTGTACTAGGAGCTATTTTATATATTAATTTATAGGTCTCATCCCATTTATAATATTCTAATGTGTTAATTTTCCGGGTTTCGTTTGCCCCTCCATAGTATCCGTCACCTCCGTTAGCACCATCAAACCACATTTCAAAAACATCTCCATAATTGCTCAGTAATTCTTTTAGCTGATTTCTAAAATAGGTAACATATTCAGGTTTGCCATAATCTGCGCGATTTCTATCCCAGGGCGAAAGGTACAATCCTAGTTTTAAACCATATTCTTTACATGCTGCCGCTAATTCTTTTACAAGATCTCCTTTACCATTTTTCCATGGAGAATTCTTTACAGATCGTTGCGTATAAGCAGAGGGCCACAAACAAAATCCATCATGGTGTTTGGCCACTAAAATGATTCCCTTCATACCGGCTTCTTTAACCACTCTTGCCCATTGGCGAACATCAAGATTGGTAGGATTAAAGAGCTCCGGAGATTCATCACCATAACCCCATTCTTTATTAGTGAATGTATTTAAGGAAAAATGAACAAAAGCATAAAACTCCATCTCCTGCCAGTCAACTTGTTTCTGGGTTGGCAAAGGGCCAAATGGTTCTGGAGGTTTTACTTTTTTCTGACTGCTAACAGTTGCTATCATGCAAAAAACACATAATAATAGAAAAGCATTTTTCATTGTGCTGTGATTAATAACTTATTATTAAATAGGAACACAACAATATTAATCTAATTTATCATTTGAACTTATATAATTTCGACCAACAACAATTTTAAAAGAGTGTTGGTCAGTACAAAAAAATGCCGAATGAAGTTGGAAGAAATGAGACTTGCTTGTCTAAGCAAGTTACTCAAAAAATGAAAGAACTTCTCACTAATTATCATACTATTAAAATAAAACTATCGAAGACATCGTCGATTTTTCATTATAAACTTGAAATCATATATCCCTTTCAAAATGGAAACGGTCGTGTGGAGCGGTTAATTATTTTCAAAGAATGCCTTGCAAACAATATTGCTTCATTTATAATTGATGAACATCTTAAACTTTTTTACTACAAAGGACTTCAGCAGTGGAATAATGTAAAGGAATATTTGATGGATATCTGTCTTACCACACAGAATAATTATAAATCAATTCTCGATTATTTCAAGATAGAATACAACTAAGTTCAAGAGACAAAGAGTAACTTGCCCCCCCCCCACAACAACTTTATTAAAAAAAAAGAATTCTAGCACTCACTAAAAAAAACTTACAATCAACCACTTAAACAGTCTTTACACTCAAAAATAATGACGTTTTTAGTTTCGTGGCAACATCTAATTGGGCTTTATTTTATCAGAATACCTGATTTTAACATGAAGATCATAAATCCCTAAACTTCTTGTTTTATCAATAATTTCCCCCAGTCGTTTAGCAACCATAAGACATCTACTAGTTTTCTCCCAGTTTCAGTAAGTGAATATTCTACTCTGGGAGGAAGTTCGTTGAAAGATTCTTTAGTCAGAATGCCGTCTTGCTCCATTTCCTTTAGCTGCTGATTCAAAACACGTCTGTCTACTTTAGCAATACCGCGCAAAAATTCACTGGGACGTTTCTTTCCTTCGTTAATCTGCCAGACAATGGGAATCTTCCATTTTCCGCTGATTGTATTTACCGCAATTTCTAACGGACAAACTTTATTTTCGGCTGCTTTCTCCTGTATTTTCATAATAGTGACTTTTTTATCCCTATGCGACAATTTTGTGCGGTATTGCCCATGTTGAATCTATTTTAAACCTTTACAAAAATAATCAAATTAAAAAGACCTGACATTGTCAAATAACTACCATTATGTCTGAAATAAAACGAAAAGGATCCCGCTCGGTAAAAGATATTCCTGGTTCAATATTAGCTCAGTTAAACAAGGGAGAAATTGAAACAGCTAATTTAGTAGAATGGCTTGCCGTAGATCAAAAACTACTACTTGAAAATCTACTTCAAGAATTCAAACGTACTCTTTATTTAAAACCTATTCTCAAGAGCATTGACTCTTTGGCAAAACAGACAGTCAACACCATAAATGAAACCATCGGAAATTCTCTTATGGAATTGGCCAAACAAGAAAATGATGATGACATTTTAGAATTAATAAAATTACATCGATCAGATTTGGTTCGCTGTTGGGCTACTTATGCTATTGGCAGAAATGCCAAACTATCGATTGAAGAAATATTGATCCAAATTCAGCCTTTTGCTGCAGACAAACATTTCGGGGTTAGAGAAATATGCTGGCTGGCCGTTCGATCTGCCTTAATCAAAAACCTCGATCGGGGTTTGACAATCCTCTCAAATTGGGCCAAGAATCCAGATGAAAATATCAGGCGCTTTGCCAGTGAAGCCACCCGGCCAAGAGGTGTTTGGAGTGAACATATCGAAGAATTAAAAAAAAATCCAGAACTAGGTTTGCCTATTTTAGAACCTTTAAAATCTGACCCTTCAAAATATGTTCAAAACAGTGTCGCCAATTGGCTCAACGACGCCAGTAAGATCAAACCAGAATTTGTACTGGACATTTGTGCTGAATGGAAGGAAAAAAGCCCTTCTAAAGAAACGGCTTATATTATAAAAAAAGCGTTGAGAACTATTCAAAAATAAAGAGAAACAAAAAAGGGGAATAGCTTTACAACTATTCCCCTTTACAATTAACTAAACTAAACCTTTATTGGTCCCCACCGTTCATAAAAGTCATCAAAAGTGTGTACGCATTTTTTGTTACAATTTTTAATGATGCATTTATCGAAGAAGACTTAATCTGGCGGTAATCGTCACTTATAGTTCCCGGTTCTTAAGCAATATATAAGGAACTTTTATTATTTTATAATAATAAACAAACCTATAATTTAATTTATTGAACTAAAAGCTAAAAATGTTTGATGGTTTATCCATCATAAAAACATTTTGAATGCCCAATCTTACTAGAAAAATAAACTTACTATTTTTATTTTTTACTTTATTGTAATAAATTTACCAATTAACAACTAGTTCTTTTTGAGGTAATGATAAAATCCTATTTGTAATTGATCAAAAACAGGCGAAGTTCTAAAATGTAAAAATTAGTAAAAGAATTATAATAGAAAGTGAATAGACTTCTGGAAAAATTGACAACTAAATTAGTAAAAAAGCCTAAGTTACTTTTTTTAATTGACAGTATTGGAGCCTTTCTTACTGCTCTATTATTGTTTGTAATATTAAAAAATCTTACTTACTATTTTGGTATGCCTAAAACTAATATTACTTTGCTTTTCTCAATAGCAGCCTGTTTTTGCCTTTATTCAGCGATTTGCTTTTTATTTCTAAAAGGAAAATGGAAACTTTTTATAAAAATAATAAGCTTTGCTAATTTACTTTATTCTTTGTTGACCCTGGGATTTTTATTTGCAAATTATAACCAAATTACAAATCTAGATTTGACATACTTCTTATTGGAAATAGTAATAATTTCTGCCATTGTATATATAGAACTTAATGTCTGGTCCAGAATGTAATAAACTCTTAATTCTTTCAAGACAAAATAAATGTAAAAAAGTAAAAACATTTTTTTTTAATTTATCTTAAAAAATATGATACGATTTTCAAATTGCATAAAATGAATTTAGAATTTTACAAACCAAAAAATACGCTGCTCCAAAAGTATATCGAAGGATTTTATTTTATTGTGGAAGATTCTACGTCTGATCCTTTAATCTATCGCACATTCCCTAATAATTATGTTATTATTGCTATTGCGCAGAATATTGCTTTGACCCATAGAGACGGAATGATGATAATTACTCCTTCACAGGAAAATAATATTGTTTCTAACATCATCTACCGCTATAATACTCCAATCGAAATATCCTATCTGAAACTCATCAATGAGATTACCATATATTTTAAGCCGCTGGGTTTGAATTCTTTTATCGAAAACGTAGATTTTTTTTATTCTAAAGATCATACTAGGAAAATTGAGTTCGATCCCTATACTGATTTTAAACCGGAAATGGAGAAAATTTTCAATATCACCAACAGGCAAAAACAGATTGAAACTCTTGAACTTTACTGGTTATCTAAATTCAGAGAAAAAGATGTTTCATTGGCTGAGGAATTAATCCAAGATATAGAAGCGGATGCCAAAATAACTGAACTGGCAAACAAGTATCAAATTTCAAGACAGTATCTCAGTAAAATATTTCAAAAAAATGTTGGAAAATCTCCCTCTGAATATCGAAAAATACATCGATTCAGAAGATCAATTATGGAAAAAAACAAAGCAAAAAACTTAACCGAATTATCGTGTGATAACCTATTCTATGATCAATCGCATTTTATTAAAGATTTTCAGGACTTGACCCATAATAACCCGAAATTTTTCTTCAAAAATGTAGATACAGAAAAAGAAAATGTGTGGCTTTTTATTTAATGCTGTTTCCATTTTTACAATTTCAAAAGCGAACCATTTACTTTCTTTGCCATTAAAATATTTGAGATGTTTATAAACCAATTCTGAATTGAATACAATTATAATTCAATCAAATAAGTGGAATATTAATTAAAAAAAAAGAAATGCGTAAAAAAGCTTTAATAGTAATCCTGGGAATGCTAGTAGTTCATATCTATGGACAAAATATCAACAAAAATAAACTCGAAGCACTTTTAGCAAAGGCTGATAAGACAAACTCAGAAGCTGTTATCATCTATAAAGACAATGAATTGGTTGTTGAAAAATATTTCGGCATTGGAAAGCCAGACACGAAAATTGAAGGCATGTCCTGCACCAAAAGTATAGTAGGCCTGGCAGTGGCGTGTATGCTTAGCGATCAATTGATTGAAACTCTGGATACTCCAATAGCCAAATATTACCCTGAATGGATGCAAGGTCAAAAACAGTTTGTTACCATACGTCATTTGGTTAATATGACCTCAGGTATGCAAAACAATCCCAATGCGTCTGTAGAAATCTATCCTAGTGCAGATTTTGTACAATTGGCCCTTGCCGCCGAACTTTCAAAAAAACCGGGGGAAGTTTGGGAATACAATAATAAATCTTTAAATCTTATGGCCGGTGTAATCGAAAAAATAACCGGTAAACGTATGGATCAATATATAGGGGAGAGACTTTTTAAAAATCTGGAGATTACCGATTATAGCTGGACTTTGGACCAGAAAGGAAATCCTCACGTTATGTCTGGATGCCAAATTAAGCCGAAAGATATGATTAAATTGGGGCTCTTACTGGCAAACAAAGGAAAATACAATAATAATGTGATTATTTCTCAAGAGCATATCAATGAAGTTGTAAAACCATCAGCTCAGTATCAAGGCTACGCAATGTTATGGTGGCTGGATTATGAAAACACAATCTCAATTGTTGATGAGCAAATTATCACCGAATTAAAAAAAAATAATATATCAAAATACTTCATCAAAAAAGCTACTAAAATGAAAGGAGTTTACAATTCTAATGAGGAGTATTTGATAAAACTCAGATCGGTTTTCGGCGATAACCCTTATCAGGAGATTGCTAAGAATCTAACATCGGGATTACGTCTTCGTAAAAGACAATTTAGCGGCAAGGTAACCTATCGTGCCGACGGATATTTAGGTAATTACATTATTGTTGATCCAATAAATAATATTGTTGCCCTTAGAATGATAAGCCATCAAAGTCATAAGGAAGAAAAAGATAACTTTTCAGATTTTGGTAAACAGGTAATCGATTTAATCCAATAGACAACAGTAATAATAAAAAACTTTTCTAATTGCGTCTGAAGTGCAGACGCAATTAGAAATAT